>NZ_BAAJYR010000424.1:0-2976 GCF_057546605.1 Acidovorax sp. KPB24-03
GCCGGCGCATCGAATACGAGCGGGCCAAACTGCTGGCCTCGTTCAACCTGGCGCTGCGCAAGCGCCCGGTCAGCACGGTGCAGATCGACAGCGCCATCGAACGCATCGAGGAAACGCTGCTCAACCTGGGGCAGCGCGAAGTGCCTTCCAGCCAGATCGGCGAGTGGGTGATGCGCGAGCTCAAGAAGCTGGACAAAGTGGCCTACATCCGCTTTGCCAGCGTGTACCGCAGCTTCGAGGACATCGACGACTTCCGCGCGCTCGTGGACGAAGTGCGCAAGTAGGAATCGATGACCTGGGGTCTTTCGGCCCCTCACTGCATGACTACCATGCGGCTAAAGCTATCGATTTCATAGCAAACGAAAAAACGGCGCGCTGTCTGACAAGGCAGGCGGACACGTGGCCGCCTCTGCGTTCTAAACTGGGCCGCTTCGTCCGCCGGAGCGGTCTGCGTGCCCGGCGTCCTCGCTACGACCCGCGTCCGCCGCCCTCGCTCCATGGAATCCCAGCCGCCGATTTCCAACCATCCCACTTCGCCCGCATCCGCTTCCCAAACCCCCAGCGGGCCTGCCCACCGCCACACCTGGCAATTCTTTCGCGCCGGTGGCGTGGACCAGGTCACCATCCGCACCGGCGCCGACATCGCCCACCTGGCCGAGTTGGACCAGAAACTCTGGGTGGCCCTGGCCTGCCCCACGCGCGGCATCGAGTTCGACCCACGCACGCTGGACCTGATCGACACCGACAAGGACGGGCGCATCCGCCCGCCAGAACTGCTGGCGGCCTGCGCCTGGGCCTGTGCCCGGCTGGGCGACCCCGACCTGCTGGCCCGGCCGGCCGATGCACTGGATCTGGAGGCCATCGACGCCACCACGGACGAGGGTGCCGCGCTGGTGGCGCAGGCGCGGCGCATCCTCGCGCTGGCCGACCAGCCCGAGGCCACCACCATCACGCTGGCCCAGGTGCTGGAACGCAGCGAACAGCTGAGCGCCATGCGCTTCAACGGCGATGGCGCGATCACGCCGGACACGGCGCAGGACGACACCCCGGCGCGGGAGGCCATCGAGCAGATCATCGCCACGCACGGCAGCGTGCCCATCGAGCAAAAACCCGTGAAAGGCGTCGCCCAGGAGGCCCTGAAAGGGGTGGACCGCGCGCATGCCGAGGCCTTCTTTGCCGAGGTGGCGAAATGGCACGGCTGGTCGGCCCAGGCCAATGACCGCACCGCCGGACTGGCGCTCGGCGATCGCACGCTCGCCGCCACGCAGGCGATGAACGCGGTGCGGCACAAGATCGACGATTTCTTCGCGCGGTCCCGGCTCGCCGCCTACGATCCGCGCGCGGCGGCGGCACTCAACCCCACACAGGAGGAATACGCCGCGATGGCGGGGGTCGATCTGGATGCATCGTCCCCCGCGGTGGCCGCCCTGCCCCTGGCGCCCATCACGCCCCATGGCGCCCTGCCCCTGGCGCGCGGCACCAATCCCCCCTGGGCACAGGCCCTGCAGACCTTCCGGGAGCAAGCGGTGGAGCCGCTGCTCGGCCGCCCCGCCGAGGCGCTGACCGAACGAGAGTGGGAGCAGGTGCAGAAGGCCCTGGCCCCCTGCCAGCAATGGCTGGCCGACAAGCCGGCCACCCGGCTGGATGCGCTCAAGGACGATGCCATCCGCCAGTTGCATGAGAGCGGCGTTCGCGAGCGCGTGATGGCCCTGATCGAGCAGGACGAGGCCGAGAAGGCGCACAACACGCAGATGCTGGACCTCGAGAAGCTGCTGCGCTTTCGGCGCGACCTGCTCTTGCTGCTGAACAACTTCGTCTCGTTCTCGGCGTTCTACCAGCGCGAAGGCGCGATCTTCCAGGCCGGCACGCTGTACCTGGACGCACGCAGCTGCGACCTGACCGTGCAGGTGGCGGATGCGGGCAAGCACGCCAAGCTCGCCGGGCTGGCCAAGACCTACCTGGCCTACTGCGACTGCACGCGCAAGGGACAGAAGATGACCATCGTGGCGGCGTTCACGGCGGGCGACGTGGACTTTCTGTTCGTGGGGCGCAACGGCGTCTTCTACGACCGGCAGGGCCAGGACTGGGACGCCACCATCACCAAGCTGATCGAGAACCCGACCAGCATCGCGCAGGCGTTCTTCTCGCCCTACAAGAAATTCCTGCGAATGATCGAAGAGCAGGTGGCCAAGCGGGCCTCGGCCAGCGATGCGCGGGTGGAAAAGTCCCTGGGCGCCACGGCCGGGCAATTGGCCAACACGCCGCTCAAGGCTGGCGGCACCACGCCCGCCGCCTCCACCGTGGTGGAACCCGGGCGCCGCACCGACGTGGGCACGGTGGCGGCGATCGGCGTGGCGTTGGGCAGCATCAGCGCCGTGCTGGTGGGCATCTTCGGCAAGTTCGTGGACCTGGGGGTGTGGATTCCGCTGGCGCTCGTCGGCATCGTGCTGGCCATTTCCGGGCCGAGCATGCTGATCGCGTGGCTCAAGCTGCGCCAGCGCAGCCTGGGGCCGATCCTGGACGCGAGCGGCTGGGCCATCAATGGCCGCATGCGCATCAACACGCGGCTGGGGGGCTCGCTGTCGCAGACGGCGCACGTGCCCGCCAACGCACGCCGGTTGCTGGACGATCCGTTCGCCGAATCGCGCCGGCCGGTGTGGCTGGCGGCGGGGGGATTGCTGGTCGTCGCCGTGCTGGCGGTGGCTGCCTGGCGCTGGTACCGGCTGGAGCATGCGCCGGCACCGGTCCCTGTCGCCGCCCCCGTTGCCACCACGGGCAGTGCACCGGCCACGGCAACCCCCGGTGCACCGGCGGCGTCGGTCCCTGTGGCGCCCCCCGTGCCTGCCTCGGCCGCGCGCTGAGGCGCGGGCGGCCGAGGGCCCCGGGCTCAGAGAAACGATGCCTGGATCGGCGGCACCGGCGGCTCGACGTCGCCGCACTGCCCGCGGTGGCGCAGGGCATGGTCCTCACGACCAG
>NZ_BAAJYR010000425.1:0-2948 GCF_057546605.1 Acidovorax sp. KPB24-03
GGGGGAGATCGAAGGGGCGCTGGCGCAGATCTGGGCCGAGGTGCTGGGGGTGCAGCGCGTGGGGCGCAATGACCACTTCTTCGAACTGGGCGGGGATTCGATCCTGAGCCTCAAGGTGTGCGCCCAGGCCCGTGCGCGGGGCCTGCCGCTGGGGCCGCGGCAAGTGTTCGAGCACCAGCGGTTGGCAGCCCTTGCCCAGGCGATTGCCGCGACCCAGGCCGAAACCCCTTCGGCAGACCCTTCAGGGCCGCCCATCACGGCACTGAGCGCTGCAGAGCGTGTCGGTCCCCTTGCCCTGTCGCATGCGCAGTTGCGGCAATGGTTCCTGTGGCAACTGGATCCACAAAGCACGGCGTACCACATCAGCGGGGCCTTGCATTTGCAGGGCGCGCTGGACAGCGAGGCCCTCCATGCCAGCTTCACCGATCTGATCGAGCGGCACGAGGCCTTGCGCACCGTGTTCCGCCCGCGCCTTGACGGCACGGCCGAGCAGGTGATTCAGGCGCATTCCCGCTTCGCACTGGACGTGGCGGATCTGCGCACGGTGGCACTGGCAGATCGGCCGCACCGTGCACAACAGGCGGCCCGGCGCATCAGCCAAACGCCCTTCGATCTCAGCGCGGGGCCGTTGCTGCGGGTCGGGCTGATCCGCCTCGGCGAGCGCGAGCATTGGCTTGTGGTAGTCATGCACCATATCGTCTCCGACGGCTGGTCCATGCAGGTGCTCGTGGAGGAATTCGTGGCCCGGTACCGGGAGCGGTTATTGGGCCGGTCCCTTGCGCTGGCGCCCCTGCCCATCCAGTACGCCGACTATGCGGCTTGGCAAAGGCAGTGGCTGGAGGCCGGTGAGAAAGACCGGCAGCTCGCCTATTGGACAAAGCAGTTGGGCGACGAGCATCCCGTGTTGCAACTGCCCACCGATCACGGTCGGCGCACGGAGGGCCAATACCGATCGGCGCTGTGGGAAATCGAGCTTCCCAAGGAACTCGTCAGCGCCCTGCAGCGTCGGGTGCGTTCGCAGGACGCCACTTTGTTCGTTGCACTGCTTGCGGGTTTCCAGGCACTTCTGCATCGCTACACAGGCCTGCACGACATCCGCGTGGGGGTGCCCATTGCCAACCGCGACCGGGTGGAGACCCAGGGCCTGATCGGATTCTTCGTGAATACACAGGTGCTGCGCGGGCAGTTCGACGGTCGCACGCCGCTTGGCGAAGTGCTGGCCGCCGCCAGGCAGGCGGCACAGGGTGCGCAGGCGCACCAGGATCTGCCCTTCGAGCAATTGGTGGAAGCCTTGCAGCCTGATCGCAGCCTCGGCGTCAGCCCCCTGTTTCAGGTGCTTTTCAATCACCAGCGCAATGGCCTTGCCTCCTTGCGGGATCTGCCGGACCTGGTACTCAAGAACCAGCCTTTGCCGGATGGTGCGGCGCAATTCGAGTTGACGCTCAGCACCACGGAGGAAGCGGATGGACAGGTGTGCGCCCAGTTCATCTATGCATCGGAGCTGTTCGATTCTGGGACGATAGAGCGGATGGGGGAGCACTACATGGCGCTCTTGCAGGCGCTGGCGGAGCGCCCCGGGCAGGCGGTGGGCGAGGTGCCGTTGCTGGGCGCGGCGGAGCGCGATCGGCTGGCGGCGTGGGGCGACAACCGCCAGGGCCACGGCACGCCGGTGGCGGTGCACGAACTGTTTGAGCGCCATGCGGCGGCGCAGCCCGATGCCCCTGCGTTGGTGTTCGGCCAGGAGGCGCTGAGCTACGGCCAGCTCAACGCCCGCGCCAACCAGCTGGCGCACCGGCTGGTGAAGCTGGGGGTGCGGCCCGAGACGCGAGTGGGCATTTTGGTGGAGCGCAGCACCGAGATGGTGGTGGGGCTGTTGGGCATCCTGAAGGCCGGGGGGGCGTATGTGCCGCTGGACCCGGAGTACCCGCCGGAGCGGCTGGCCTACATGGTGCAGGACAGCGGCATCGGCCTGCTGCTCACGCAGCACCAGCATGGTGGCAAGGTGCCCGAGACGGCGGGCTTGCAGGTGCTGGAGCTGGACACGGAGCGGCTGACCGACGAGTGCGAACACGACCCGCAGGTGGCGCTGCACGGTGAGAGCCTAGCGTACGTCATCTACACCTCCGGCTCCACCGGGCGACCCAAGGGCGCCGCCAACCGGCATGCCGCCCTGCACAACCGGTTGGCCTGGATGCAGCAGGCCTATGCGCTGGATGCGAGCGACACCGTACTGCAGAAAACCCCGTTCGGCTTCGATGTATCGGTGTGGGAGTTCTTCTGGCCCCTGATGCAGGGCGCGAGGCTGGTGGTGGCAGGTCCGGGCGACCACCGGGAGCCGGCCCGGCTGGCCGCATTGATCCAGCGCCACGCCGTGAGCACGGTGCATTTCGTGCCCTCCATGCTGCAGGCCTTCCTGGCCCACGACGGCACCGCTGCAGCATGTACCAGCCTGCGGCGCATCGTCTGCAGCGGAGAGGCTTTGCCTGCGTCAACGCAGAACGCCGCGTTGCGGCGGTGGCCGCGAGCCGCCCTTTACAACCTGTACGGCCCGACCGAAGCGGCGATCGATGTCACGCAGTGGCAGTGCCGTGAAGACGGAGGCACGCAGGTGCCGATCGGGCGGCCCATCTCGGCCACGCAGGCGTGGGTGCTGGATGGCCAGTTGAACCCGGTGCCGCAGGGCGTGGCGGGAGAGCTGTACCTGGGAGGCATCAGCCTGGCGCGGGGCTACCTGGGGCGGCCGGGCCTGACGGCCGAGCGGTTCGTGGCGGGGGAGGGCGGCCAGAGGCTGTACCGAACGGGAGACCTGGTGCGCTGGAACGCGCAGGGGCAGCTGGAGTACCTGGGGAGGCTGGATCACCAGGTGAAGGATCCGGGGGCTGGCGGATCGAGCTGGGGGAGATCGAGGCGCAGTTGCTGGCGCAGCCCGAAGTGAGGGAGGCGGTGGT
>NZ_BAAJYR010000426.1:0-2946 GCF_057546605.1 Acidovorax sp. KPB24-03
CGCGCCAAGCGGCGCACCAACGGCGGCGGCGCCGCGCCCATCCACCCACCCGCGCCAACCGGCCGGCCGGTGCGGTGGTATATGCTGCGGCCCCCGAGCTGCCCTGGCCGGCACGCCCCGCCGCACCCGACATGCCCACATTTGCCATCGATCTGCCCACGCTGCTGGCGATGACCGTCATCGGTTCCGTCGTCATGGCCGCCTGCCTGGTGCTGGTCGGCCACGAGCGCCGCCGCGACGGCCTGGGCCTGTGGGCCGCCGCGCTGGTGCTGCAGTCGCTGGCCTACGTGCTGCTGGCCCTGCGCGGCCGCGTGCCGGACATGCTCTCCATCGTGGCCGCCAACGGCCTGCTGTCCAGCGTGTTCGCCTGCCTGCTGGCGGCCGTGTGCCAGTTCCACCGCCGGCCGCTGCCCTGGGGGCGGCTGATCGGGCCGGTCGTGCTGACCCTGGCGCTGTTCGTGGCGTTCCTGCAGGACTACGAAATGCGCCTGATGCTGGCGGGCGTGGTCTTTCCCGCGCAACTGGCCCTGGTGCTGTGGACGCTGTGGCGCTTTCCGTCGCCCGGGCGCGGCGCCGGCCTGGTGGCGCTGGGCATCGTGCTGCAGATGTCGGTGCTGGTGGTGCGCGCCGTGGCCGCGGCGACGGGCGCCATGCCGCTGACCGGGCTGCTGCAGGGCGGCTGGCTGCAGCACGCCACGTTCCTGTCCACCTTCATCGCCGTGCAGGCCTCGTCGTTCGGCTTCATCTTCATGGCGCGCGACCGCGCCGACGACACCAACCGCCGCATGGCCGCGCGCGACCCGCTCACGGGCGTGGCCAACCGCCGCGCGGCCATCGCCGCGCTGGACCGCGACATCGCCCGGGCCATCCGCACGCGCGAGCCGCTGTCGCTCATGATGGTGGACATCGACCACTTCAAGCGCATCAACGACGGGCTGGGCCACCTCGTGGGCGACCAGGTGCTGTGCCGCGTGGTCGATGCCATGGGCGAACGCCTGCGGGCGCAGGACATGATCGGGCGCTACGGCGGCGAGGAGTTCCTCGTGGTGCTGCCCGACACGCCGCTGCACGGCGCGCGGCAGCTGGCCATCCAGCTGTGCCGGGCGATCGAGCAGACGCGCTTCGACCTGGGCGGGCACACCGTGCCGGTCACCCTGAGCATCGGCGTGTTCGGCGGACGCATCGAGGAGGGTGACAGCTGGGACATGCTGATCGCCGCCGCCGACCGCGCCATGTACGAGGCCAAGCGCAGCGGACGCAACCGCGTTGCCGTCGCGGGCGATCTGCGCGGGGTGGTGCCCGCCTCCGCACTGCACGACAATCCGGAAACCCTTCCTCCACCGGAGCGGTGAACTGCAACGCACCGGCGCGCCCGCCGGATGCCGCGGCCGGTGGCAGGATCTTTTCCTGGAATGCCCCCGAGGAACCGCCATGAACGCCCGCACCGCCCCCGATCTCCTGCAACCCGCCGAAGCCCTGGCCCACGTCAGCCGCCAATGGGACGGCGACATCCTGCGCCAGCTCACCGAATACATCGAGATCCCCGCCAAGTCGCCCGGCTTCGCCCCCGACTGGGAGCAGCTCGGATACCTGGACCGCGTGCTGCGCAATGCCGCGAACTGGGTCGAAGCGCAGAAGGTGGCGGGCCTCACGCTCGAGATCGTGCGCCTGCCCGGCCGCACGCCGGTGCTGTTCTTCGAGGTGGCCGCCACGCAGCCCCAGTCGAGCCAGACCGTCCTGATGTACGGCCACCTGGACAAGCAGCCCGAGTTCGAGGGCTGGCGCAAGGACCTGGGCCCCTGGACGCCCAAGTACGAGGACGGCAAGCTCTACGGCCGCGGCGGCGCCGACGACGGCTACGCGGTGTATGCCAGCATCGCCGCCGTGCAGGAGCTCAAGCGCCAGAACGTGCCGCACCCGCGCATCGTCGGCCTGATCGAGACCTGCGAGGAAAGCGGCTCGGGCGACCTGCTGCCCTACATCGACCTGCTGCGCAGCCGCTTAGGAAGCGTGGCCCTGGTGATCTGCCTGGACAGCGGCGCCGGCAACTACGACCAGCTGTGGCTCACCACCAGCCTGCGCGGCATGGCCAGCGGCACGCTCAAGGTGGATATCCTCACCGAGGGCATCCACTCGGGCGATTCGTCAGGCCTCGTGCCCTCGTCGTTCCGCATCATGCGGCAGGTGCTGGACCGGCTCGAGGACAGCGCCACCGGCCGCCTGCTGCCCGCCAGCTTCCACTGCGACGTGCCCACCGACCGCCTGGCGCAGGCCCGCGCCACCGCCGGCATCCTGGGCGAGGAGGTGTACAAGCGCTTTCCCTGGGCGCACTACGACTGCGGCGGCTCCACCACCTTCGCGCTGCCCACCACCACCGACCCGGTGCAGGCCCTGCTCAAGCGCACCTGGGAGCCCACGCTCAGCGTGACCGGCGCCGAGGGCTTTCCGGCCCTGAAGGACGCGGGCAACGTGCTGCGCCCCTACACCGCCTTCAAGCTCAGCCTGCGCCTGCCCCCGCTGGTGGACGCCGCGCAGTGCGTGCAGGAGATGAAGGCGCTGCTGGAGGACAACGCGCCCTACCAGGCCAAGGTCACCTTCGAGGGCGGCGGCGCGGCCAGCGGCTGGAACGCGCCCGACACCGCGCCGTGGTTCGAGGGCGCGCTCAATGCCGCCAGCCAGGCCCACTTCGGCGCGCCGTGCGGCTACATCGGCCAGGGCGGCACGATTCCGCTCATGAACATGTTGAGCCAGGGCTTTCCGAAGGCGCAGATGATGGTCTGCGGCGTGCTGGGCCCCAAGAGCAACGCGCACGGCCCCAACGAGTTCCTGCACGTGCCCTACGCCAAGAAGCTCACCGCCGCCGTGGCGCAGGTCATCGCCAGCCTGCCGCCCGCCGTCGCCCAGGACGGCACGGCCACCGCCGCGGCCGCCTGAAGCCGCTGCCCG
>NZ_BAAJYR010000427.1:0-2944 GCF_057546605.1 Acidovorax sp. KPB24-03
GATGGCCGTGCCGACGCCCGGCGCCACGGCCGTGCCCACGGCCGCCCCGGCCAGCGCGGCCGGCGGAAGGGTCAGCGTGGTGTCGTCCATGGTGCCGCCGAATTCGAGTGGAATGCCCACCACGCCATCCACCAGGTCCACGGCCACGTGGCCGCTCACCCGCCGGTTCTGCAGCACCGCGTCGCCCGTGGCCGTGAGCACGCCGGAGGTCGCCTTGAGGTCGCTGTAGCGCACGATGGTGCCGCCGCGGTCCGCCTCGGTGCGCACCACGCCTTCCAGGCTGTCGAGCTGCGTGGTGCCGCCGCGCTGGGTGCCCACGGTCTTCACGGCCCGCTCCAGGTCGAAGGTGAGCAGGCGGGCGCGAGCCACGGTGAAACGGGTGCGGGTGTGCAGGGCCTGCACCGCCTCGGCCGGGTCGGCGCCCTCGGCGATCAGGTCGGTGTGGCCGCTGGCCTTGCCGGCCACCACGGCGCGGCGCTCGAAGGCGGCCATGACGCCCTCCACATCGACGCCGGTGAAGTCGATGGCGCCCGTGACGCGGTAGCGGCCGTTGATCTCCTGCAGGCGCAGGGTGCCCTGCTCGGTGCGCCCGCCGGCGGACACGTCGGCCCGCCAGCGGTCCTCGGTGCCCTCGCGTGCGAGGGCCATGCGCGTGGGCACGGGTGCGCCGGTGCGCTCCAGCCAGGCCTGGCGGGGCCGCCATGCGGTGTCGAATTCGGCGCTGCCGGCATAGACGAGCGTGCGGCCGTTGCGGCCGATCCAGCGCACGCCCTGCCAGTCGGCCCGCTCCACCGGGACGGGGGCCAGGGTGAACGGCAGGGAGGACTCGGCGCCATCATCGGTGGGCCGCACCTGGAACTCCGAAAGCGAGGCCTGGGGAATGGTGGCGTTCTCCAGCTGCAGGTCGGTCAGCGCCAGGCGCCGGTGCAGCAGGTCGCCCCAGCGCACGCCGGCCGACAGGCGCTCGGCGCTCAAGGGGGCCTCCTGTTCGGTGCGCACGTCGCGCAGCTCCACGCGCGGCGAAGGAAACAGCGACCAGTGCAACTGGCCGACCTTGACCGGCACGCCCAGCCGCTCGGTCGCGGCATCGCCCGCGCGGCGGGCCAGCTCGGCCTCGGACGGCCACCAGATCGCCAGGGCGCCCGCGCACGCCATCGCCACGGCAGTGGCGCCCAGGGCAATCCAGCGGAAGCGGTGGCGCGGCATGTGCGTCAGAAAGGTTCGAGAGGGTATGAAGAGCCCAGGCGGGGGGGGCGGGACGGTGCTGCGGTACCGAAGGGCTACGTTATCGCAGGGGCCGGCTGCGGCAGGTCGGCTCTGTCCTACGTGGCTGTGGGCCCAGGGGCCGAAACGCGGTACCCGGTCCTCGGCGGAACGGGCGGGCATTGACCCTAAACTCGCCCACGCGCCACCGGCCGTTCCCCCATCCAGATGGCACCCGCACGCCGCGGTGCCCATACCCTTTCAGGAGACCTTCCCGTGACTTCCCCCTACTTTCCCCGCTGGCGGGTGACCACCGCCGCCCAGGGCGCCGTCGTCGCCCCCGACGAACGCCTGCCCTGGGGGCAGACGGCCGTGATGGGCGTGCAGCACGTGATCGCGATGTTCGGCGCCACGGTGCTCGCGCCCATCCTGATGGGGTTCGATCCCAACGTGGCCATCCTGATGAGCGGGCTGGGCACGCTGATCTTCTTTCTCATCACCGGCGGGCGGGTACCGAGCTACCTGGGCTCCAGCTTCGCCTTCATCGGCGTGGTCGTGGCCGCATCGGGCTACGCCGGCCAGGGCCCCAACGCCAACATGGCCGTGGCGCTGGGCGGCATCGTCGCGTGCGGCCTGGTCTACACCCTGATCGGCGCGCTGGTGCAGGCCATCGGCACCGGCTGGATCGAGCGTTTCATGCCCCCCGTGGTGACCGGTGCGGTGGTGGCGGTGATCGGGCTGAACCTGGCCGGCATTCCCATCAAGAACATGGCGGCCAACAACTTCGAGAGCTGGATGCAGGCGGTCACCTTCGTGTGCGTGGGCCTGGTGGCCGTGCTCACGCGGGGCATGGCGCAGCGCCTGCTGATCCTGCTGGGGCTGATCGCCGCCAGCGGGGTCTATGCCGTGTTCACCAACCTGCTGGGCTGGGGCAAGCCGATCGACCTGTCGGCCCTGGCCTCCGCCCCCTGGCTGGGCCTGCCGCAATTCACGGCGCCGGTGTTCAGCGGCCCGGCCATGCTGCTGATCGCGCCCGTGGCCGTCATCCTGGTGGCCGAGAACCTGGGCCACATCAAGGCCGTGACGGCCATGACGGGCCAGAACCTGGACCGCTACATGGGCCGCGCCTTCATCGGCGACGGCATCGCCACCATGGTGAGCGGCAGCGCGGGCGGCACGGGCGTGACCACCTATGCCGAGAACATCGGCGTGATGGCCGCCACCAAGATCTACTCCACCGCCGTGTTCCTGGTGGCGGGGCTGATCGCGCTGCTGCTGGGCTTCAGCCCGAAGTTCGGCGCGCTGATCCAGGCGATTCCGCTGCCGGTGATGGGCGGCGTCTCCATCGTCGTGTTCGGCCTCATCGCCGTGGCCGGCGCCAAGATCTGGGTGGACAACCGGGTGGACTTCTCGGACAACAAGAACCTCATCGTGGCGGCCATCACGCTCATCATCGGCACGGGGGACTTCACGCTGAAATTCGGCGACTTCGCGCTGGGCGGCATCGGCACCGCCACCTTCGGCGCCATCGGCCTCTACGCGCTGCTGAACCGCCGGCGCTGACCCCTGCCGCAGCGGGCGCCGGGCCGCCGGTGCGGCCTCAGCGCCGCACCAGCGTCCAGACCAGTTCCAGCCCCGCGGCCAGCAGATCGAAGCCTTCGCCCGCGCCGGTCAGCCGTTCCCGCTCCATCTCGCGCCGCTCGCGCGAACGCACGCGCTCCAGGGCCACCAGCGCATCGGC
>NZ_BAAJYR010000428.1:0-2942 GCF_057546605.1 Acidovorax sp. KPB24-03
CCGCCCAGCCCGGCGGCGGCGGCCACGCCGGCATACGCCATCAGCCTGCGACGCGAAGCCTGGGGCGCAGCATCGGACCCGGCCGCGAGGGCCGGGCGGGGGTCGGGTGGGGACATAGGGGTGCCCGTATCGGAGGGCGGTGACACATTCATTCGGGAGGGCTTTCCAACAGCTTGCGCACGGCGCGAATGTCTCCGCGCGGTGCCCGGCCCCGCGCATCGGGGCGCAATGCGCCGCGCAGGTCATCCAGGTCATAGATCAAAAGGTGCACGCCGATCATCTCGCCCAGCACCGGCGAATGGCTGGAGAGGCTCAACGCCTCGACCGACTCGCCATGGAAGCCGGTGACGGTGCGCGGCTCGTAGTCCACATGGTGGTCGATCAGCGCGATCTCGGCGGATTTGCAGTCGTCGCAGAACAACTGCAGATAAATGTCGGACAGCCGGGTCGCCGTGCCATGCCACACCGCTCCGCCCAGGTGCGGGCGAAACGTCTCCATGCGCTCCATCCAGATCAGCGCCAGCTGCCGCAGCGCGAGCAATTCCTGGGGCTGGGTGTCGGCACAGAACAGGCCGATGTACTCACGCACGGCATCCTCGACCAGATCGTTGTCGGGCAGCGGTGTGCGGCTGGGCAGGCCCAGTTGGCGAACGGCCCGGCGTTTGGCCGGACCCCATTCCAGGCCTTCTTCGACGACCATGCGGGCCGCGGCGTTGGCGATCTCGGTGGCGAGGGCGTTTGGCATGGCGGCGATCGGGTGGGGGGAAGGGTCCATTGTGGCCTCAATGCAAGAAGGCGGCCCGGGAAAACGCCCGCATCCGGCAGGGGCATGGTGCACCCCACTGTGGATCTTGCTATTGAAAATGTAGCTATCGAGGCAAGAGGGATCTGCGCGGGCGGCCTTGCAGCCCTGGAACCTTAGAATCTGCGCCCATGCATATTCACATTCTGGGCATCTGCGGCACGTTCATGGGGGGCTTGGCGGCACTGGCGCGCGAAGCGGGCCACAAGGTCACCGGCTGCGACGCCGGCGTGTACCCCCCGATGAGCGACCAGCTGCGCGCCTTGGGGATCGAACTGATCGAAGGCTACGGCGCGGACCAGATGGCTCTGGAGCCCGATGCGTTCGTGATCGGCAACGTGGTCAGCCGGGCGCGCCTGCCCGACGGCACGCCGAAATTCCCCCTGATGGAGGCCATCCTCGACGCCGGCGCCGCCTACACCAGCGGGCCCCAGTGGCTTGCCGAGCACGTGCTGCAGGGCCGGCACGTGCTGGCCGTGGCGGGCACCCACGGCAAGACGACCACCACGTCGATGCTGGCCTGGGTTCTGGAATGCGCGGGCCTGCAGCCCGGCTTCCTGGTGGGCGGCGTGCCGCTGGATTTCGGCGTGTCGGCCCGGCTGGGCGCCGCGCGCCGTCCGGTGGCCGGCCCGGGCGTGGCGGGCGATGCGCCCGTGTTCGTGATCGAGGCGGACGAATACGACACCGCGTTCTTCGACAAGCGCAGCAAGTTCGTGCACTACCGCCCCCGCACCGCGGTGCTGAACAACCTGGAATTCGACCACGCGGACATCTTCGACGACCTGCCGGCCATCGAGCGGCAGTTCCACCACCTGGTGCGCACCGTGCCGCCCTCGGGCCGCGTGGTGGTCAACGGGCTGGAGGAAAGCCTGGCCCGCGTGCTGCATGCCGGCTGCTGGAGCGAGGTGGCGAGCTTCGGCGCGCTGGTGAGCGACTTCACGGCCCAGGGCGAGCCGCACGCCTTCGATGTGCTCCACCAGGGCCGGACCGTGGCCCGCGTGGAATGGGCGTTGACCGGCGTGCACAACCAGTTGAATGCGCTGGCCGCCATCGCCGCCGCCCACCACGTGGGCGTGGCGCCGGCAGAGGCCGGCCGTGCGCTGGCGCGGTTCCAGAACGTGAAGCGGCGCATGGAACTGCGCGGCACCGTGCGCGGCATTGCGGTGTACGACGACTTCGCCCACCACCCGACCGCCCTGCGCACCACGCTGGACGGGCTGCGCCGCAGCTTGGGCCCGGCGGCACGCATCCTCGCGGCGTTCGAGCCGCGCAGCAACACCATGAAGCTGGGCACCATGAAATCGCAGCTGCCCTGGGCGCTGGAGCCGGCCGACCTGGCGTTCTGCCACACCGCCGACCTGGACTGGGACGCGGCCCAGGTGCTCGCGCCGCTGGGCGACAAGGCCCGGACGGCGGCGGACATCGGCACGCTGATCGGACAGATCACCCAGGCGGCCCGGCCGGGCGATCACATCGTGTGCATGAGCAATGGCAGCTTCGGCGGCATCCATGGCAAGCTCATCGATTCGCTATCGAAATAATAGCGATATGCCCTAGAAGAATATGCGCTGGAGGCCGATTCGACCGATGGCGCAGAAGGCGACCCTCCGCCCCTCTTCAATACGTCACGGCCATGGCCGGGACATCCACCCGCACGATCGGTCGGGCCAGTGCGGCGCTGGCGGCTTCGGCGAACTGCCGGCCCCATTGCGCGTCGGCCAGCAGCGGGGCCCCGGCAGCCTGTGCCACCGTGAGCACCTTGTCGGCCAGCAGCACCTTGCCGCTGGCCCGCAGGGGCTCGCACTCCAGGCTGATGAACGCCTCGTCCAGCCAGCGGCGGGCGTCTTCATTGCTCAAAGGCTGCGAGCCTTCCAGGTCGAAACGGAATTCCTGGCCCGGCGCCAGGGTGATCGAGACTTCTCTGCGCATGGATTGTTTTCCTGGTTGAGGTGGGGCCAAGGGCGGCCACGCAAGCCGATGCCCGCGGCGGGCCATCGAGCTTACATCGCACGCCGCTGCCCCGGCCCCTGGTTTTTCAGCGGGCGCGGCGGGCGGCCACGGCTGCCGACAGGTCGGCCAGCGCCGACAGCGAATCGTCCCAGCCCAGGCAGGCGTCGGTGATGCTCTTGCCGTACTCCAG
>NZ_BAAJYR010000429.1:0-2918 GCF_057546605.1 Acidovorax sp. KPB24-03
CAGGGCCTGCTGGATGGCGCGGGTGGCATCGGCGAGCTGGCCGGTGCGCATCAGCGGGGTAACTTCGTTCAGAAGCTGCTTGACCTTCTTGTTCCAGTCCATGGGGAATCCTTTCGAAAAGCGGGCTGCGGGGGCCCTGGCGTGCGGGGGCGGCACCGGGGCCCCCAGGGGCGCTGCGTGCCGCGTTCGTCTCGTCGTGTCTCTTGTCTCGCCGCCGCCTTCGAATCGGGCCGGTCTGCCATGGTGGTCCGGTCGCCAGCGCCGAAGGCGCGGGTCCGTCCCTTGTCGTCGTGTCCACCGGCGCGTGCCGGTGGATGTCAGCCGATGCGGCCGGCCAGCGCGGCCTTGACCGCCGCGCTGGCGTGCAGCGCCCCCAGCACATGGACCGAGGCGATGGTCGCCTGGGCCAATGCAGGGGGCACGTCGTCGTCGATGGTGCACAGGCCCAGCACGCGGATCTCCAGCGTCTGCCCTGCGGCCTGGACGGCCTCCAGTTCGGCCCGGCCGAACCGCTGCAGCCCCAGCACCAGCGTCTTGCGGGCCACCACCTGCCGCACCGCATCGGCCTGCGCAACCAGCTGGTTGCGGATCGCGGTGCGGATGAAGTCCGTGCGGTTCGAATAGAACCCCTCGGACACCAGCAGGTCGATGTGGCCGAGGTCCACATACCCCAGGTTGATCGTCACCTTCTCCGAATCGGGAACCTTGTTGCTGCGCTCGAGTACCGTCGTTGCCATAAAAACCTCATTTTTCCATCCCATTGGATGGTAAATGGATGGTCTATGGAATCTTTCAAGGGCATCCGCCCAAAATAAAGGGGCCCGAAGGCCCCTGTCGTTGCCGGGGTGCAGCGGCTTCAGCCAGCGCCGCGCCCGCCCCCGCTGCCTGCCGAGCCCTGGCGCGACTGCACCTGGTTGCCGCTGCCGATGTGCGCATCACGGTCGTGCCGGCTTTCCGGCGTGCGCTGGGCTTCGTTCTTTTGGGTGGGCTCCTGGTTGCCTTGGCGGTTGTGGTCGTTTTCCACTTTGCCCTTGCCGGGCTCCTGCTTGTCGTTGGCCATGGTGTGTCTCCTTGCGAACGGGGGAATGAAACGATGGGATCGATGGGGGGAGCGAACGGCTGCGCTCAGGACAGCGACAGTTCCTTGTGCTCGCCCATGTCCTTGGGCGGGTTGCCCGTGACGGCCGCCTTGGCCATCTTGAACAGCTGGGTCATCTTGCTTTCCTTGACGTCCCAGTACTCGGCGTGGCTGATGTGGATGGCCAGCAGCACGAGGTTGGGGTCGTTCACGCCGTCCGGAAACCAGGCCTTCGCCATGGGCGACCACAGGGCCTCTTTCTTGGCGATGTCTTCGATGAAGCCGGCCGCGCCGGACAGCGAAACATAGCTGTCCTTCTCGGGGTTGGAGTAGGTCACGTTGACCTGACTGTCCGAGCGCAGGCGCTCGAACAGCTCGCCGTCGCGCGGGATGAAGAAGAACAGTTGCGACTGTTCATCGATGTCCTTGTTCTGAGTCGTCAGGGGGTGGGCATGCAGCATGCCGCTGGCGGCGCGGTGCGTGAGCATGCCGAAGCGGATGTCCTTGATCAGCCGCCACAGCGTGGCATGGGGGGAGGTGGTGTCGTCGTTGCTCATGGGTGTCTCCGGCAAGCAGGGAAGGAGGCCGAACGCCGCGCGCACAGGGCGCTCGGCGCGGCAGGGAGGTCCCAATGTAGGGGGGCCCTGCTGCGCCCACGGTCGGCTCGCGGCCCGGGGCCCTGTGGGGCATGTCCGACATCTCCGCGCGGGCCGGGCTCAGGCCGCCGGGCGCCGCTCCAGCGCAAACGGCGGCAACCCCTTCAGCAGCCGCTGCCCATACGACGTGCGCACCAGCCGCTTGTCGTAGCAGTACACATGGGCGCGGTCTTCCTCCGTGCGGATCGCGCGGCCCACCCACTGCGCCAGGCGGATGGCCGTGGCCGGCACCACCAGTTCGCTGAACGGATCGCGCCCCGCCGCCCGCAGCCATTCGGCGCGCGACTCGCCCACCGGGTCGTCGGGCGGGGCGAACGGCAGCTTGGTGATGAACAGCGATTCGCACAGCGCACCGGGCAGGTCCAGCCCCTCGCCGAACGACTGCATGCCGAAGATGATGGACGGCTCGCCGCTGGCCACGCGCTCGCGGTGGCGCGCCAGCAGCTGGGTGCGGGGCAGCGCGGTCTGCACCAGCACGCTGCCGCGCATGGCGGTGGGCAGCGCATCGACGGCCTGGCGCATCTGGTCGCGCGAGGTGAAGAGCACCAGCGCGCCGGACTCGACCATGGCCAGGTCGGTCAGCAGCGCATCCACCATTTCGGCGGTGAAGGCCTGGGCCTCGCGCGGGTCGCCACGGTCTCGGTGGCGATCAGCGTGCCCTGCAGCGCGTAGTCGAACGGGCTGGGCACCTCCAGGGTGGTGACGGTCTCGTCGCCGAACAGCCCCGCCTCGCGCAGGAAGAAGTCGAACTGCCCGCAGCTCGTCAGCGTGGCCGAGGTGAGCACCGCCCCGCGCACGGCCGACCACAGGTGGTGGCGCAGCGTGTTGCCCGGCAGGATGGGGCTGGCGTGCGCCTTCACGACGATGAAATCGCCCTCCACCTCCAGCGTGAACCATTTGGCGGCCGGCACGGCACCCTCGGGCGCGTCCTGCAGCAGCAGTTGCGCGGTGGCGTGCACACCCTCCAGCCGGGGCGCGAGCGCGCCGACCTGGGCATAGAGCGTGGACAGGCGCCGCGCCTCGTCGGGCTTGTCGCGGATCTCGGCGCGCAGGGCCTTGGCGATGGCGCGCAGCGCGTTCAGAAAGCCCTCGGCGTGGTGCGCCATCTGGCCCAGCGGCTCCACCAGCGCCTCCGGCAGCACGCCGCCGGCCACGCGGGCCCGGGTGGGAATGCCGGGCGCCTG
>NZ_BAAJYR010000430.1:0-2907 GCF_057546605.1 Acidovorax sp. KPB24-03
CCCAGCGGCCGGCGCAGCTCGGCCCCCTCGCCCCAGCCCAGCATGAGCGGCAACGCGGCGAACAGCGCGGCCAGCGTGGTCATCAGGATCGGGCGAAAGCGCAGCAGCGCCGCCTGGTGGATGGCCTCTTGCGGGGCCATGCCCTGCTGGCGCTCGGCGTCGATGGCGAAGTCGATCATCATGATCGCGTTCTTCTTGACGATGCCGATCAGCAGGATGATGCCGATGATGCCGATCACCCCCAGGTCGTTGCCCGTCACCATGAGCATCAGCAAGGCCCCCACGCCGGCCGAGGGCAGCGTGGACAGGATGGTCAGCGGGTGGATGTAGCTCTCATACAGCACGCCCAGCACGATGTACACGCACACCATGGCCGCGAGGATGAGCCACAGCTGGCTGGACAGCGATTTTTCGTAGGCGCCCGCTGCCCCGAGGAACTGCATCGACAGCCCCGCCGGCACGCCGATCTCCTGCGCCGCCGCGCGGATGGCATCGACCGCGTTGCCCAGCGACACGCCTTCAGCCCGGTCGAAGCCCAGCGTGGCGGCCGGGTACTGCGCCACGCGGGTGACCTGCAGCGGTGCGAGCTGCTCGCGGATGGTGGCCACGGCGGACAGCGGCGTGGGCGTGCCGCCGCCCGTGCGCAACTGCAGGGTGCCCAGCGCCTCTGGGCTGTCCAGATGCTCCTGCTGCGCCTCCAGGATCACGCGGTACTGGTTGGTCTCGGTGAAGATGGTGGAGACGATGCGTTGGCCGAACGCGCTGTAGAGCGTGTCGTCCACCGAACTGGCCGTGACCGACAGGCGCGAGGCCGTGTTGCGGTCGATGTCCACGTAGGCCGACAGGCCCTGCGCGCCCGCATCCGACGTGGCGTTGCGCACCTGGGGCACCGTGCGCAGGCGCTCCACCAGCTTGTTCGTCCATTCGTTGACCTGCGCCGAATCCACCCCGCCGATCGACAGGCGGTACTCGGTGGGCCCGGTCTCGGCGTCGATGGTCAGGTCCTGCGTGGGCTGCAGGTACAGCGTCACGCCGGCCACGGCGCGCACGCGGTCGCGCAGTCGCTGCATGACGGCCTCCTGCCCGTCGCGGTCGGCATTCAGGTTGATCAGCATGCGCCCGGCGTTCAGCATGGTGTTGTTGGCCGCGTCCACCCCGATGAAGGAGCTGAGCGACTGCACGTCCGGATCGGCCAGGATGGCGCGGGCCGCGGCCTGCTGCAACTCGCTCATGCGGGCGTACGACACGTCCTGCGAGGCCTCCACGCGCGCCTGCAGCTGGCCCGTGTCCTGCGTGGGAAAGAGCCCCTTGGGAATCACCACGTACAGCAGCGCCGTGAGCGCCATCGTGAGCAGCGCCACCACCAGCGTGGCGCCCTGGCGGCGCAGCACCCATTGCAGCCAGATGTCGTAGCGCGCGATCACGCGGTCGAAGCCGCGCTGCACCGCGCCGCCGAAGCCACGCCGCTCGCCGTGCGGCGGCTCGGGTTTCAGCCAGCGCGCCGACATCATGGGCACGAGCGTGAGCGACACCACGGCCGATATCAGGATGGTGAGCGCCAGGGTCACCGCAAACTCGCGGAACAGCCGACCCACCACATCGCTCATGAACAGCAGCGGAATCAGCACCGCGATCAGCGACACCGTGAGCGAGATGATGGTGAAGCCGATCTGCGTGGCGCCCTTGAGCGCGGCCTGGAACGGCGGCTCGCCCTCCTCGATGTAGCGGGCGATGTTCTCGATCATCACGATGGCATCGTCCACCACGAACCCGGTGGCGATGGTGAGCGCCATCAGGCTCAGGTTGTTCAGGCTGTAGCCCAGCAGGTACATCACGCCGCAGGTGCCGATGAGCGAGATCGGCACCGCCAGGCTGGCGATCACCGTGGCGCGAAGGCTGTGCAGGAAAAAGAAGATCACCAGCACCACCATCAGCACGGCCAGCACCAGTTCCATCTCCACGTGGTGCACCGATGCGCGGATGCCGGTGGTGCGGTCCGACAGCACCTCCACCTTCAGCGAGGCGGGCAGCCCGGCCTGCAGCTCGGGCAGCTGCTTCTTGATGTTGTCCACCGTGGCGATCACGTTGGCGCCCGGCTGGCGCTGCACGTTCAGGATGATGGCGGGGGTCTCGTTGGCCCAAGCGCCCAGGCGGTTGTTCTCGGCGCTGTCCACCACGCGGGCCACGTCGGTCATGCGCACGGGCGCGCCGTTCTTCCAGGTGACGATGAGGTTCTTGTAGTCGGCCACCGTCACCAGCTGGTCGTTGGCGTTGATGCTGTAGGAGCGCTGCGGCCCGTCGAAGCTGCCCTTGGCGCTGTTGGCGTTGGCCGAGGTGATGGCCGTGCGCAAGGTGTCGAGCCCGATGCCGTACGAGGCCAGCGCCTTGGTGTCGGCCTGGATGCGCACGGCCGGCCGCTGCCCGCCGGCCAGGCTGACCAGGCCTACGCCGGGCACCTGGCTCATCTTCTGCGCCAGGCGCGTGTTCACGAGGTTCTGCACTTCGGTGAGCGGCAGTGTGTCGGAGCTGACGGCCAGCGTGAGTACCGGCGCATCGGCCGGGTTCACCTTGGCATACACCGGCGGCGCAGGCAGGTCGGTGGGCAGCAGCGACGATCCGGCGTTGATGGCGGCCTGCACCTCCTGCTCGGCCACGTCGAGCGCCAGCCCCAGGCCGAACTGCAGCGTGACGATGGACACGCCCGAGGCGCTGGTGGACGACATGCGCGCCAGCCCCGGCATCTGCCCGAACTGGCGCTCCAGCGGCGCACTCACGGTGCGGCTCATGACCTCGGGGCTGGCCCCGGGGTAGAGGGTCTGCACCTGGATGGTGGGGTAGTCCACCTCCGGCAGCGCCGACAGGGGCAGCAGCTTGAAGCCGACCAGGCCGGCCAGCACGATGGCCACC
>NZ_BAAJYR010000431.1:0-2890 GCF_057546605.1 Acidovorax sp. KPB24-03
GGGGCGACGGCCGGGGGCCTGGCGCTGACGGCTTGCGCGGCGGCCAGGCTCTGGGCGTGCTGCTCCAGGCGCTCCAGCCCGAATAGTTCGCCGCGCACCGGCGCCGAGCCGGACCACAGCGATGCATCGCTGCCGCGAAACAGGAGGCGTTGGAGGAAGGGGGTCATGGTGCCTTTCGGTGGGCTGTGGGCGGTGGTGCGCCCAGGCGACTGAACGGCGGATCGGGCAACGGAAGGCGGGGCAAAAGAGGGGAGGGCGCGCGTGCGCGGCCGGCCGCTCTAGGGCGCGCGCAGGTCGAACTCGCGCAGCATCACGGGCTCGATGGCGCCCTGGTCCACGCGGCGGCGCGCCGCGGCCTCGATCTCGGGGGCGTGGCTGCGGTAGGTGTCCATCGGGTCCTCGTCCGCGCTGCCGGGGCTGTAGCGGTAGTGCAGGGCATCCTTGCCGACGCTGGCACCGATCCATTGCGACTGGACCTCGACCCAGAAGCGCACCGTTCCCGAGGCTTCGTGGAAAAAGGGAGGCTGTGACATGGGGAACTCCGAAAAGGTGGGGGGTGATCGCATGCCGCCGGGCGGTGGGTGCACCGGCGCGGGCATGGGGTGGAGCGCGCAAGGAAAGCCAAAGAGGGCGGCGAAAGACTTGGCACCGCTTGGCCTGCGAGGCTATCGCCGGCCCGCCCGCCTGTCTGTGCGCTGGCACACACAGGCCGGGCCCGGGCCGCGCCCTATACTGAACCGGGCGAATCGTTGCCGGTGGCTGTTCCATCGCTGATGCATCCGGCTTTCTGGAGAATGCGATGCCCCACCGTGAAGAACCCCGGCGCAACCGCCTGCTCGCCGCCTTGGGCGACACCGAGTGGCAGCGCCTGCAACCCGACCTCGAATCCGTGAGCCTCGGCGTGGGCCAGGTGCTCGGCGAGCCGGGCGAGCGCGTGGGCCATGCGGTGTTTCCCACCACCGCCATCGTCTCGCTGCTGCACCGCCTGGAAGACGGCGGCTGCGCGGGGGGTCGCCGTGGTCGGCTTCGAGGGCATGGTCGGCGCGTGCATCGTGCTGGGCGGCGAATCGATGCCCCACCGCGCCGTGGTGCAGTGCGCAGGCCGCGGCTGGCGCGTGCCGGCCCATGCGCTGCTGGACGTGCTGCAGCAGTCCGCCGCGTGGCAGCGGCAGCTGCTGCGCTACGCACAGGCGCTCCTGGCGCAGATCGCGCAGACGGCCGTGTGCAATCGCCACCACTCGCTGGACCAGCAACTTTGCTGTTGGCTGCTGACCAGCCTCGATCGCCTGGAGGGCCCGGACGTGGTGGTGACCCAGGAGCTCATCGCCCACATGCTGGGCGTTCGCCGCGAGGGGGTGACGGAAGCGGCGGGGCACCTGCAGCAGGCCGGATTGATCCGCTACCGCCGTGGCCGCATCACCGTGCTGGACATCGATGGACTGCTGCGCCGCAGCTGCGAATGCCACCGGCTCGTGCAGCGCGAGTACGAGCGGCTTTTGCCGTGAGCGCGGCGCGGCGCCAGGGCGGTTGCGGGAACGGGTGTACCATGGGCCGCGTAGACATGTGCAAGACCGTCACTCCCTAGGTCGCTCCCCAGTTGCCCGCCGGCGCCCTGCCGGCGGATGTTGTCGAATATCCCATCGATGATTTTCTTGGCGTCTCTGCGCCGCAGGCACGTTCGCGCCGCGGCAACTTGAAAAGGAATCGATATGACGACACAAACCGGCACCGTGAAATGGTTCAACGATGGCAAGGGCTTCGGCTTCATCGCCCCCGATGACGGCAGCAAGGACCTGTTTGCCCACTTCCGCGAAATCCAGGGTGGCAGCGGCTTCAAGACCCTGGCGGAAAGCCAGCGCGTGCAGTTCGAAGTGACGCAAGGCGAAAAGGGACCGCAGGCGTCCAACATCCGCGCCGTCGAATAAGGCGCCAGGCCCGGGCGGTGTCCGCCCCGGCCGCACCTCTCCCGAAACGCGGCCCTGGCCGCGTTTTCTTTTTTTGGAAGGCGCATCCCCATGAAAAACCTGCAAGACGTTACCGAGCGCATCTGCGAACTCAAGGGCAGCCTCATTGCCATCGACGCGCTGCTGCCGGCCCTGCTCGATGCCCTGCCGTCCGGGGCGCACGGCACCCTGGCGCGGTCGTTCGACGCGCACGTCGAAGCGGCCCGGACCGTGATGCTCCACGCCCCCATCTCCGACCATGTGCTGTCCACCTTCGAGCGCGACGCCGCCCGCATGCACGGCGTGATCGCCGCGCTGCCTGGCACGCCGGCGCCGCTGGCCGAGTCCGAGTCCGGACCCGTGGCGCAGTCCCAGGCCCCGGCCACCGAATCCGTGCTGCTCACCAGCACGCGCATCAGCACGTTCGACGGACCGCGCTCGCTGACGGGCGCGAGCGGCTTCTTCTTCCGGCGCGACGGGCGGCTTTTCCTGGTGACGAGCCGGCACGTGCTGGCCGACGCGCCCAGCGCCCATTTTCCGGACCGCATCGAAATCGACCTGCACCTGCATCCGCAGGACCTCACGCGCGTCGCCGTGTTCTCGCTGCCGCTGTACCGCGACGGCCTGGGCCTGTGGCGCCAGGCGGTGGACAGCGGGGGCGAGGTGGACGTGGCCGCGATCGAGATCGACACCGCCCGCCTGCCCGAGGGCTGCGTCTTCGAGGCGTTCGACGCCAGCCACCTGCAGGCCGCGGGCGATCCGCCCCAGGTCGGCGATGCGCTGGTCGTGATCGGGTTCCCGCTGGGGTTTCACGACACGGTGCACCGCCTGCCCGTGGTGCGCTCGGCCTCGGTGGCCTCGGCCTACGGCGTGCGGTTCCAGCAGCAGGGCTATTTCCTGACCGATGCCCGCACCCACCGCGGCAGCAGCGGCGCCCCGGTGCTGCG
>NZ_BAAJYR010000432.1:0-2885 GCF_057546605.1 Acidovorax sp. KPB24-03
TGCACACCGGCGCGGGCGGAAGGCCGCCCACCTCGGCGGGCGTGGCCACCGATTCGCCGGGCGGCAGCATGCGCGCCTGGCGCCAGCGGCCGAACCGGTAGTAGGCGATGGACATCAGCATGGCGCACAGCGCGCTGGCCGGAAAGCTCCACCAGATCGCGTCCGCTCCCAGCACCGGCTGCAGTCCGTACGCGATGGGCAGGCGGATGCCCCAGAGCGCCAGCCCGAGGATGATGAGCGGCGGCACCACCGCGCCCGTGGCCCGCACCACGCCCGACAGCACGAAGGTCACGCCGAAGAACAGGAACGACCCCACCGCGATGTGGTTCAAATGCCGGGCGGCTTCCAGCGAGGCGCTGCCCTCGGGCAAAAAGAGCGACAGCGCCATGCGGTCCAGCAGGATGAGCGGCGCGATCAGCGCGCCCGTGAGCAGAAAGTTGAACAGCGTGCCACTGCGCGCCACGCCGTCCACCCGGTCCCAGCGGCCGGCCCCCACGTTCTGCGCCGCCATCGACGAGCACGCGGCGCCGATGGCCATGGCCGGCATCTGCACATAGGTCCACAGCTGCAGCGCCGCGCCATACGCCGAGGCCGTGACCACGCCCTGGGCGTTGACCATGCCCATCACCATGAGCATGGCCAGCGAGATCATCACCATCTGCACGCCCATCGGAATGCCCTTGACCACCAGCGCCCGCAGGATGGCGGGGTCGGGCACGAACAGGCGCCACTGCGCCCGGCCGATCCACAGCGGATGGCGCCGGTAGCGCAGCCAGGCCAGCAGTGCCGCGAAGCTCAGGGCATTGGCCACCAGCGTGGCCATGGCTGAGCCGGCGATCCCCATGCGCGGCAGCGGCCCCAGGCCGAAGATGAGCAGCGGGTTCAGCGCCGTGTCCAGCACCACCACCAGCAGCAGGAACAGGAACGGCGTGCGCGTGTCGCCCGCGCCGCGCAGCACCGCCGACACGAACGCGAACAGGTACAGCAGCGGAATCGCCAGGAACAGCGTGCGCAGATAGGCCTCGGCCAGCGGCAACGCGTCGGCTGGCGTGCCCATCCAGCCGAGGATTTCGCGCGACAGCGGCAGCCCCACCAGCGCGATGAGCACCGAGGTGCCCCCGAAGAACGTGGCGCTGGTGCCCATCACGCGCTGTGCCTGTGCCAGGTTCCTGGCACCCATGGCCTGCGCCACGAGGATGGTGGCCGCCATGCCCACGCCGAACACGGCACCGATCAGCAGGAAGAGGATGTTGTTGGCGTTCGCCGTGGCCGTGAGCGCCGCCTCCCCCAAATAGCGCCCCACCCAGATGGCGTTGACGGAGCCGTTGAGGGACTGCAGCACGTTGCCCGCGAGGATGGGCAGTGCGAACACCAGCAGCGTGCGGCCGATGGGGCCTTGGGTCAGGTCGCGCGTGGGGGGCTTTGGCATGCGGCATGGTGCCAGCCGCCCGGGTGGCCCGGCTGTCGGCCGATGCCGGCACCGGCCATCAGAACCCCTGCAGCACGACCTTGCCGATGGCGCGGCCGCTCTCCACCAGCGCATGCGCCTGGCGCAGGTGGGCCGCGTCGATGCGCCCGCCGTCGGTGGTGAAGGTGCTGCGCAGGCGCCCGGCGTCCAGCAGGCGCGCCACTTCGGCCAGCAGCTCGCCCTGGCGGTGCAGGTCGGGCGTGCCGAACAGCGAGCGGGTGAACATCATTTCCCAGTGCAGCGAAATGCTCTTGCGCTTGAGCGGCATCACGTCCAGCGAGGGCATGTCGTCGATCACGGCGATCTGCCCCTGGGGCCGCACGCAGTCCACGTACTGCGCCATGTAGGCCGGCGTGTGGGTGAGGGCCGCCACATGGTCCACCTGCGGCACGCCCAGCGCGGCCAGTTGCGGGGCGAGCGGCTGGCGGTGGTCGATCACGTCGTGCGCGCCCAGGTCCAGGCACCACTGGCGCGTCTCGGGGCGTGAGGCGGTGGCGATCACGCGCAGGCCGGTCAACTGGCGCGCGAGCTGGATCAGGATCGAGCCCACCCCGCCCGCGCCGCCCACCACCAGCAGGGACTGGCCCGCCGCAGCGCCGTCGCCCGAGGGCACGCGCAGCCGGTCGAACAGGATTTCCCAGGCCGTGATGGCGGTCAGCGGCATGGCGGCCGCCTGCGCATCGGACAGCGTGGCGGGCGCATGGGCGGCGATGCGCGCATCCACCGTGTGCAGTTCGGCGTTGGAACCGGGGCGGTCGATGGCGCCGGCGTAGTAGACCCGGTCGCCCACGGCGAAGCCCTGCACCGCGCTGCCCAGCGCCTGCACGGTGCCCACGGCGTCCCAGCCCAGCACCTTGGCCGCGCCGCCTTCGGGCGCCGCGCTGGCGCGCACCTTGGTGTCCACCGGGTTCACCGACACCGCGTGAACGCGCACCAGCAGATCGTGCTCGCCGGGGATCGGCGCGGGAAGGTCCAGGTCCACCAGGGCTTCCGGGTGGTCGATGGCATGGGGGGCGTGGTAGCCGATGGCTTTCATGGGTGGCTTTCTCTGAAAAGAAATGGGAAAAACAGCGATGGATGCACTGTAGGTTGGCAAAATGGATTTGATAAGTCGGCTTGTATGCCTATCTCTTTCAAATGAAATTTGAAAATATCTCCGACCTGCGCGTGCTGGTGGAAACCGCCCGGGGCGGCAGCCTCACGGCCGCGGCGCGGGTGCTGGAAATCACGCCCGCAGCGGCCAGCGCCATGCTCAAGCGGCTGGAGGCGCAAGTGGGCGCGCGCCTGTTCGAGCGTTCCACCCGCGCCATGCGGCTCACCGACCAGGGGCAGACCCTGCTCGACTACGCGGCGCGGGCGCTCGAGCTGCTGGAGGAGGGCGCGAGCCAGGCGGCCTCGGAGGCCGGCGCGCTGCGCG
>NZ_BAAJYR010000433.1:0-2862 GCF_057546605.1 Acidovorax sp. KPB24-03
CATCGAAGGCATGTGGCGCGACCTGGGCGGCAAGCTCACCGGCAGCGTGCGCGACGGGCGGGTGCCCGCCGGCCTGGCCCCGGCCTTCAGCACGTCCTCGCCCGCGCTGGCCGAGGTGGTGCGCGACATCAACAAGTACAGCAACAACGTGATGACGCAGCAGGTGTTCCTCACGCTGGCGCTGCAAAAGAACGGCCGCGGCACCTTCGACGGTGCGCGCGCCGTGGTCGGACAGTGGTGGCGCCAGCGCTTTCCCGGCACGGAGGCGCCCGTGCTGGACAACGGCGCGGGCCTGAGCCGCGAGGCGCGCATCAGCGCCCAGGCCCTGGCGCGCATGCTGCAGGCGGCATGGCTCTCGCCTGTCATGCCTGAGCTGGTGTCGTCGCTGCCGATCACCGGCGTGGACGGCACCCTGCGCCGGGCCCAGGGACGGTCGGTGGGCGCGGCCCACCTCAAGACCGGCAGCCTGCGCGACGTCTCGGCCATGGCCGGCTACGTGCACGCCGCCAGCGGCCGCCGCTACGTGATGGTGGCCATCGCCAACCACCCGAACGCGGCCGCGGCGCGCCCGGCCATCGAGGCCCTGGTCGATTGGGTGGCCCATGACCGCTGAAGCGCCCCGGACGGGCGCCTGCGCGCGGCGCGGCTATCGGTAGTTCCCCTGTGCGGCCCCGGGCGGTGCGGGTTTACGATGGGCCTCAGTAAAACGCACGACCGTGCTATTTTCAACCTGACGGAGAACACCTTGATCTCGAAAACCACTAAAAACAGAGCTTCCTGGGCGGTGACGGCATTGGTGGCAGCCTCTTTGCTGGCGGCCTGCGGGGGCGGCGGATCGGACACGACGCCCGCCGTGAGCGTGAAGTCCGTGAAGGTCATGGGCGACAGCCTGGCCGACAGCGGCACGTTCGGCTTCAAGTTCACCGTGCAGGGCACGGCGGCCACGGGCGCCGGCTCCAGTTCCGTCTGGCCCGAGCGCGTCGCCACGAGCTATGGGCAGACGCTGTGCGCGCACTACCAGTCGACCGGCACCACGTTCGGCACGCGGGCGGAATGCACCAACTACGCCGTGGGCGGCGGGCGCATCAACAACTTCACGGCGCCCACCTCGCCGGTCTCCATCACCAAGCAGATCCAGGATGCCGGCGCCGCCGGATTCACCGACACCGACCTGGTGCTGATCGACGGCGGCGCCAACGACGCGGCCGACCTGATCGGCGCCTACCTGCGCGCCTCGAGCGACGGCGGCGCCACCTACCGCGCCGTGCTGGGCACGCTGCTGGACGCCAACACCGTGAACACCGCCCTGGCCGGCGGCGCGACCGGCATGGCGCAGGTGGGCGGGCTGTACATGCAGACGCTGGCCACGCGTTTCGCGGCCACCATCAAGACCAACACGCTGGACAAGGGCGCCAAGCGCGTCGCGGTGCTCAACGCCCCGGGCATCACCCTCACCCCGCGGTTCCGACTGGTGGTGGCCTCCATCGCGGCCGCCAACGGCGCGGCGGCCGCCGCCCAGGCCGAAGCCCTGTTCGACGGCTGGATCCAGGCCTACAACGCCCGCCTGGCCACCAGCCTGGGGACCGACAGCCGCCTGGCCCTGGTGGACTTCTACAGCTCATTCAAGGACCAGGCCACCAACCCGGCCCAGTACCAGCTGACCAACGTGTCGACCGCTGCCTGCCCGGCCACCGGCGTGGGCAGCGATGGCCTGCCGACCTACTCCTTCCCGACCTGCACGTCGGCCGCCCTGTCGGCCCGCACGCCCCCCTGCAGGCGCCACGGGCGGTGCTGACTGGTGGAAGTCCTACGGCTTTGCCGACAGCTTCCACCCCACGCCGTACGGCCACCAGCTGGTCGCCCAACTGGTGTCGCGTTCCCTGTCCACCGCCGGCTGGCTCTGATTGCCCAGGTCCCATCCCCTTCGAGGAGTTTTCATGAAGCCATTTTCCTGGGCCTGCGTGGCGATCGCCGCCGCCGCCTGCGGCACGGCCAGCGCACAAGTCGCCGGCACGCTGAGCCTGCGCGCCGGCGTGACCCAAATCTCGCCCCAAGTCAAAAGCGGCAACCTGAGCGCGCCGAGCTTTCCCGGCACCCGCGTGGACGTGCATTCCGCCACGGCGCTGACCGGCGGCCTGAACTACATGCTGACCGACCACTGGGCGGTGGACGTGCCCATCGGCCTGCCGTTCAAGCACTCGTTCTACGGTGACGGCGCCATCGGCGGCGTGGGCAAGGTGGGCGAGACCAAGGTGGTGCCCGCCACCGTGTTCGCGCAATACCGTTTCCAGGAGGCCAACGCGGCCTTCCGGCCGTATGCCGGGCTGGGCGTGACCTACGCCAAGTTCTTCAAGGAGCGCACCACCGCCACGCTGAACGGGCTGACGGGTGGCACGCCGGCCAATCCCACCACCGCGTCGATCGACGACAAGTGGGGCGTCACCGCGCAGGTCGGCTTTGTATGGCAATTCAACGAGCGCTGGTTCCTAGACGCGGCCTATTACAAAGGCTTCCTCAAGACCACCACACGCCTGTCGAGCGGGCAGAACATCGACATCAAGCTCAACCCCAACGTGTTCGCGGTCGGGATCGGCTACCGGTTCTGAGGCCCCCCGCCGGGCCCGTGCCGCACGGAGCCCGCAGCACCATCAAAAAGAACCGACCCGAGGGTCGGCTTTTTCGCGTGGGCTGCAAGGCGCTTACCAGCGGGCGCGCAGGCGGTCGTACGCGTAGGTGCCGAACTGGCGCTGGGCCGAGGGCGTGAAGTACACGCGGTCGGCGAACACGTACTTGTCCTGGGCGGCGCCGGTCAGCAGCGTGGAGGCGTTGCACAGCAGCGAGTTGACCTGGCCTGCGCCGATG
>NZ_BAAJYR010000434.1:0-2844 GCF_057546605.1 Acidovorax sp. KPB24-03
CCCGGTGCCGCAGCCGATGTCGAGCACCTGCATGCCGGGCCCCGCGCCAGGGGCGTCGGCCGCCTCGGCGAGCAGGGCCTCGAAGGGCGCGAACATGCGGTCGAGCAGGGGCTGCGCCTGCACCCAGGCGTGGCCGGCGGCGCCGTTCCAGAGCGCGGCTTGCGGGGAATCGATCGAAAGGGGTGGGTTCATGGCGGCTTCCTGGGTGCCTGGAAAGGGAGTGAAAGCTAGACTGTGCGACTTCAAGCCGACTTGAGGTCAAGCCCATGGAGATCCTGGACATCGCCGAGGTGGCACGCCGTTCGGGCCTGCCGGCATCGACGCTGCGCTTCTACGAAGAAAAAGGCCTGATCGCCTCCGTCGGGCGGCACGGCCTGCGGCGGCTGTTCGATGCGGGCGTGGTGGAGCGTCTCGCGCTCGTCGCGCTCGGGCGGGCGGCCGGCTTCTCGCTCGACGCCATCGGGCAGATGTTCGGCCCCGACGGCCAGCCGCGCATCGACCGCGACCGGCTCCTGGCCCAGGCCGACGACCTGGACACCACCATCCGCCAGCTCACCGCCATGCGCGACGGGCTGCAGCACGCCGCGCGCTGCAAGGCCCCCAGCCACATGGAATGCCCCACCTTCCGGCGCCTCCTGCGCGCCGCCGGGGCGGGGGCTGCCATCGGCCGTCCCAGGCGGCCCGCCGATCCAGGCCACTGACCCGCCAGGGCCCCCATGGCCTGCGGCAAAGGGCACAATCGATCCACCCTTTCCACCTGCCGGGACCGCACCATGTCCACCCACCTTTCACCGAACGACGCCGGCGCCCTGTACCAGGCGTTGCAGGCGGGCCCGCTGGCCGGAAGCCCCATCACGGCGCTGCGCATCGGAGCGGGCCACTCGTCCATCGCCAGCGGCACCCAGGCCCAGGCCCGGCTGCTGCGCACCCTGGAAGTGGGCTACTACGCCACGGCCGCCGCCTGCTTTCGCCACGATCCCCCGGCCGAGGGCGAACTGGAGCACGCCATCCAGGTGGTGGAAGAGGCCGTGATGCCCGTGCACGCGGTGCTGCCGCCGGGCACCACGCTCTACACGGCCGATGCCGGCATCCGCCAGGTGGCGCTGGCGGCCGGCATCGAAGCCCAGCCCGAGATGACCCTGCCGCTCGATGCCGTGGAGCGCACCTTCAACCGCCTGGTCTCGGTGGCCCTGGGCCGCCCGCCCGCCCAGGAGGGCCTGCCCGAGGGCTCCGCCTTCGCCGCCACGCTGCTCATCCTGCGCGAATGCATGCAGCACCTGGGCTTCGACCGCATCGTGATCCGCTCCGACACCGTGGTGTAGCCCGCGGCCCGGTGATCAGCCCGGACCGGGCACCACGAACGCCGCACGCGCCGCCTCGGCCGCCGCGCGCACGCTGCAGCCTTCGAAGTGGTCGTTGACCAGCCCCATGGCCTGCATGAAGGCATAGACCGTGGTGGGGCCGACGAAGCTGAAACCCCGCTTTTTCAAGTCCTTGGACATCGCCACCGAAGCCGGCGTGGTGGGCATGGCGCGCACCGACTCCAGCGTGATGCGGCCGGGGCGCCCCTCGGCGGCGGCCGGGGCGAAACGCCACACGTAGTGCGCCAGCGAGCCGAACTCGCGGCGCAGCTCCAGCACGCGCTGCGCGTTCTGGATGGCCGACTCGATCTTGCCGCGGTGGCGCACGATGCCGGCATCGCCCAGCAGCCGCTGCACGTCGGCCGCACCGAAGCGCGCCACCTGCTCGGCATCGAAATGGGCAAACCCCGCGCGGAAGGCTTCGCGCTTGTTCAGGATGGTGAGCCAGCTCAGGCCCGCCTGAAAGCCTTCCAGACACAGCTTTTCATACAGGCGCCGGTCGTCCGCGACCGGAAAGCCCCATTCATGGTCGTGGTAGTGGCGGTACAGCGGCGTGGCGCTGCACCATTGGCAGCGGGCGCATCCGGCCTCGTCGGTGAACAGGCCACTGTCCGGGCTGGAAGACGGGTGGGCGGAAACGGGAGCGGAAAGAGGGGCGGGCATGCCGGGATTCTGCCCGCGCCCCGAACGCGGGGGCACCCGGCGGCGAACAATGGCTTTCGCTATCCTTGGCCCACCGACCGTCGACCCATTGCCGAATGCCCCTGCCACCCTTTCCCCCGTCACCCTTGCGGTCGCCTCGCCCCCTGCTGCTGGCCGCCTCGCTCCTGCTCTCCGGCTGCGCCAGCACGGGGCAGTCGCTGGCGTACTACTGGCAGTCGGTGCGCGGGCACCTGCAGCTCATGCACGCGGCCGAACCCATCGACACGTGGCTCGCGCGGGGCGACACCTCGCAGCCGCTGCGCGATCGCCTGCAGCTGGCACAGGAGGCCCGGCGCTTCGCCGTGACCGAGCTGGCGCTGCCCGACAACGCCAGCTACCGCCGCTATGCCGACCTGGGCCGCCGCGCGGCCGTGTGGAACGTGGTGGCCGCGCCGCCCGATTCGCTCACGCTGCACCGCTGGTGCTTTCCGATCACGGGGTGCATCGGCTACCGCGGCTATTTCAACGAGGCCGATGCGCGCGCCGAGGCGGCGCGGCTGGCCACCGAGGGCCTGGAGGTGGGCGTGTACGGCGTGCCGGCGTATTCCACCCTGGGCTACATGAACTGGGCGGGCGGCGACCCGCTGCTCAACACCTTCATCGGCTGGCCCGAGGGCGAGTTCGTGCGGCTGCTCTTCCACGAGCTGGCGCACCAGGTCGTGTACGCCCATGGCGACACGCTGTTCAATGAATCGTTCGCCACCGCCGTGGAGCGCCTGGGCGTGGCGCGCTGGCTGGCCGAGCGCGCCACGCCGCAGGCGCGGGCCGACTACGCGCGCGG
>NZ_BAAJYR010000435.1:0-2835 GCF_057546605.1 Acidovorax sp. KPB24-03
CACGCACTGCGCCCAGTAGGCGCCCGGCAGCGGGGCGCGGCGCGGTGCCAGCGCTGCGATCACCGGCCATGCGGCCAGGGCCGCCACCACGTGCTTGAGGCTGTGGCCCGACACCCAGCCGCCCGTCCAGCCGAACACCGCGTGGTCGCCCAGCTCCAACAGCTTGGCCAGGGCATACCAGCCGATCACGGCCACCAGCGACAGGGGCGGCCGGCTGGACCGCGCCGGCACCATCGCCAGCACCGCGACCAGCAGCATGCCCCCGCCCTGCAGCACGCCCCAGGGCAGCACCTGCCCCGCCATGCCCCAGGCCCGCAGCGACAACGCGCCCGCCAGCGGCAGCACACAGGCCAGCACCCAGGCGGGCCGCGCACCCATGCGCCCATCGACCGCCAGGCCCACCAGCCCGGTGAAGGCCACCAGCATGCCCATGCGGTCCCACAGCAGCGTGATGTCGTGCGGCACCGCGTGGTACAGCGCCGAGGCGCCGGCCGTGAGCAGCAGGCCCGAGAAGAAGATCGCCGCCATCACCGCCGTGGTGGTGCGGCCGGTGCCGGCCGCCTGCACCACCCCCTCGCCGCACCCGCCAGCCTTGCCGCTGCGCACCCACTGCACCAGGCGCCGCACGCCCAGCAGCCCAATGAGGGCGAACGGCAGGTTGGTGAGCACGTTCATCGCATGCGCGATGCCCCACAGCGTGCGCTGGTCGGCAAAGGCATGCTGGTGCGGGTCCGCCGCCACCTGCGGGCCCCAGGCGCCCACGGCGGCCAGCACCGCCAGGGCGCCATACAAGGCCCATTCGGCCGGGGCCGGACGCGAGAGGAAGGCGCGGGAAAAAGAACGGGTGGACAACGGCATGGACGAAACTCCGGAAGGCAGCGGGATGGAACGGGGGACGGGAAGGGGACTGGAACGCAGTCTCTCCACCCTGGCCACGCCAAGGTGCACGAAACGCGCCCAGGCCCATCGCCAGCCACGCCGGGTATCCATAATCGATACCCATGAGCACCACCGCCGACCTCGTTGCCGCCCTCAAGAAGGAACTCAAATCCGCGCAGATGACCTATGCGGACCTGGCTCAGGCCCTGGGCATGGCCGAGTCCAGCGTCAAGCGCATGCTGGCCAAGGGCGACATGCCGCTGTCGCGCATCGATGCGATCTGCCGGGCGCTGGCCCTCGACTTCGCCGACCTGGCGCGGCGCGTGGCCGACAGCCAGCCGTTGCTCAAGGAGCTGAGCCAGGCACAGGAAACGGCCGTGGTGGCCGACAAGAAGCTGATGCTCATGGCGATCTGCGTGCTGAGCCAGTGGACGCTGGAGCAGATCGTGACCACCTACCGCCTGAGCGAGGCCGAGGGCGTGAAGTACCTCGCGCAGCTCGACCGCATCGGCATCATCGAATTGCGCCCCCTGAACCGCTACCGCCTCAAGCTCGCCAAGACCTTCCGCTGGCGTCCCCATGGCCCAGTGATGCACTACTTTCGCGACCATGCGCTGCTCGACTATTTCGCCGGCAGCTTCGACGGCCCGGGCGAAGGCGTGCTGCTGGTGCACGGTGCGATCAGCCGCAGCCTGGCGCCGGCCTTCTGGGAGCGCATGCAGCGCGTAGCGCACGATTTCGCGCAGCAGCACCTGGCCGACCAGCGCATGCCCGAGCGCGAACGCGAGGGCTACACCGTCCTGCTGGCGCTGCGCAGCTGGGAGTTCGACGTGTTCACCAGCATGCGGCGCTGAGCCGCGCCGCCCTTCGTTTTTCCGGCCCACCGCCCCAGCACCCGATACACCCCATGCCCCATCCTCCAAAGATCACCACCGTCGCGGTGCCACCCGGCAGCGCCATTGCATCGGCACTGCCGGGTGCCTACTTCGCCGACAGCTACGAAGCCACCGACCCCGAGCCCGCGAGCAGCGCGCTGCAGGCCTGGCTGTCCACCCTGGCCCACGTGCCCGGCTGGACGAACCGGCTCATGGCGCTGCGCAACCGGCTGGTGCGGCTGGCAGGCCTGAAGGACCTGGGAGCGCTCGGTGGCGATGCCGCCCACCCGCTGCGCGACGCCGCCAGCTACCGGGTGGGCGACCGCGTGGGCATCTTCCGGATCCGGCACCTGGCCGAGGACGAAGTGGTCATGGGCCAGGACGACCGCCACCTCGACGTGCAGGTGTCGCTGACCAAGCGGCAACCGGCGGAGGGGCCGCCCCGCATCGCCCTGAGCACCGTGGTGCATGTGCACAACACGCTGGGCCGGGTGTACATGGCGCTGGTCGTTCCGTTCCACCGGCGCATCGTGCGCACCCTGCTGGCGCGCTACGCCGCCCGGTGAGGCGCGGGCGCTCGCCCCTGCCCGGCCGGAAACACCCGGTCACAACACTTCGCGCCGCGGCGACACCGGCTTGACGTTGGAGGATCACGATGGAGGTGCTGAAAAAAACACACAGCGCTTTTCCAAAGGAGATCGTCATGACCCGCAAGACCATTGCCCTCACCGCCGCCACGCTGGCCCTCGCCGCGATGGGCTCCGTCACCACCGTGGCACGGGCAGCCACCAGTGCCACCGTGATCGTGCAGTCTGGCGGACCGGTGTACCAGCAGCCCGGACCCGTGATGGTGCAGTACCAGGCACCGCCCCCGCCCCGCCGGGAAGCCGTGCCGCCCCCGCGCCGCGGCATGGTGTGGGAGACAGGCCATTGGGAATGGCGCGGCCATCGCCATGTCTGGGTGGCCGGCCACTGGGTCCGCGCCCGCCCCGGCTATGTCTACCGCCAGCCGGCCTGGGTGCAGCACGACGGCCGCTGGGAGATGCGCCGCGGCGGCTGGGACCGCGACGGCGACGGATCA
>NZ_BAAJYR010000436.1:0-2834 GCF_057546605.1 Acidovorax sp. KPB24-03
CGCGCACGGCACCGGCGACTACGGCAGCGCGCTGGCCGATGCGCGGCGCCTCATGCAGCAGCCGCAGGCCACGCCGTCGGCCCGCGTGCTCGACCGCATGGCCGAGGCGCACGGCAAGAGCTTCAGTGCCTTCGCGCTGGAGCGATCGCAATGGGCGCGCGACACGCTGCTGGCCATGCCGTGGACCAAGGCGCAGCAGGCCCGGTTCGAGGCCGCCGCCGCGCAATCGGTGGCCGAGCAAAAGGCCATCGAAGCGGCGGACACCCTGCCGTTCGAAGCCTGGCGCGAGCAGTACATGGCGGTGCCCGTCCACGGTTGATACCGGCGCGGCCCGGGCATCGCCAGGACCGCCGCCCGCGCTGAGCGCCTAGCCCGGCTTGCGGGCCTGCGCCGCACTGCGGATGCCCTGCAGCGTGCCCGTGGGCGTGATGGCCTCCGGGTCCAGCAGGCAGTGCAGCACGCAGGGCAGGCCGCTGGCCCGGGCGCGTGCCAGCGCCGGGGCGAACTCCGCCGTCGTCTCCACCCGCTCGCCGTGCCCGCCGAAGGCCGCGGCATAGGCCTTGAAATCCGGGTTCTTCAACTGGGTGGCGCTCACGCGGCCGGGGTATTCGCGCTCCTGGTGCATGCGGATGGTGCCGTACATGGCGTTGTCTAGCAGCACCACGATGATGGGCAGGCCGTACTGCACGGCGGTGGCGAACTCCTGCCCGTGCATCAGAAAGTCGCCGTCGCCCGCGAACACCACCACCTCGCGCTGCGGCCACAGCCGCTTGGCCCCCACGCCGGCCGGCAGGCCGTAGCCCATCGATCCACTGGTGGGCGCCAGCTGGCTGGCATAGGCGGTGAACGGCCAGAAGCGGTGCACCCAGGTGGCGAAGTTGCCCGCGCCGTTGCAAAAGATCGCATCGGCCGGCAGCACCTCGCGCAGGTGGCGCATGACCTCGCCCATCTGCAGCGGGCCCGGGATCCGGATCGGGTCCGGATCGCTCCAGGCCAGGTACTCGGCGCGGGCGGCCTGCGTGTGCGCCGTCCAGCGCACCGCGGCGGGCGGCTGCAGCGCGGCAAGTGCGTTGGCAAAGGCCTGTGGCGTGGCGTGGATGGACTGCGTTGCCCGGTACAGGCGTCCCAGTTCGTTGGCATCGGCATGCACATGCACCAGGGGCTGCGCCGGCACGGGAATGTCGAACAGCTCGTAGCCTTGCGACGGAATCTCCGACAGGCGCCCGCCCACCACCAGCACCAGATCGCTCCCGCGAATGCGCGCCAGCAGCTTGGGGTTCACCCCCAGGCCCAGGTCGCCACCGTAGCTGGCGTGGTCGGCCGGGAACAGCATCTGCCGGCGGAACGAGCAGTACACCGGCAGCGACCAAGCCGTGGCGAACGCCACGAAGTCGCGCACCGCCTGCTCTGACCACCGGCTCCCGCCCAGGATGGCGACGGGACGCTCGGCGGCGGCCAGGCGCTCGGCCAGTTCCTGCAGCGCGGCCGCGCCGGGGTGGGTTTCCGGCACCGTGTAGGGCAGGGCGTCGGCCACCTGCACGGCATCGGTCAGCATGTCCTCGGGCAGCGCCACCACCACCGGGCCCGGGCGGCCCGACGTGGCGACGTGGAAGGCGCGAGACACCAGTTCGGGCACGCGGCGCGCGTCGTCGATCTGCACCACCCACTTGGCCATGGTGCCGAACACCGCGCCGTAGTCCAGCTCCTGGAACGCCTCGCGGCCCAGCGCGCCGCGCGCCACCTGGCCCACGAACACGATGAGCGGCGTCGAATCCTGGTGCGCGATGTGGATGCCGGCCGAGGCATTGGTCACCCCCGGGCCACGCGTCACGAAGCAGATGCCGGGCTGCCCGGTGAGCTTGCCCTGCGCCTCGGCCATCATGGCCGCGCCGCCCTCCTGGCGGCACACGGTGACGGCGATCTGCGCGTCGTGCAGGGCATCCAGCACGGCCAGGTAGCTTTCGCCGGGCACGCAGAAAAGCTGTTGCACGCCGTGCAGGATGAGCTGGTCCACGAGGACCTGGCCGCCGGTGCGGGGAGAAACGGTGGAAGTCATGAAGGCGTCGATCAAGGGCGTTGAAGGAATGGAAACATGGCGGGCCGGCTCACCGCAGCGCCGCGCAGGCGTCCTGGATGCGCTGGCAGGCCGTCTGCAGCTGGGCCATCGAGGTAGCGTACGAGATGCGGAAGTACGGCGCCAGCCCGAAATACGTGCCCGGCACCACCGCCACCTCGTACTCGGCCAGCAGGTACTGGCAAAAGTCCACGTCGGTCTTGAGCAGCGCGCCGCCCGGCGTGGTGCGGCCCAGCGTGCCGGCGCAACTGGCATAGGTGTAGAACGCGCCCTCGGGCGTGCGGCAGCGCAGGCCGGGCGCCTGGTTCAGCGCCTGCACCACGAAGTCGCGCCGGGCCTGGAAATCCGCGCAGCGCTCGGCCACGATGGCCTGCGGCCCGGTCAGCGCCTCGATGGCCGCCGCCTGGCTGATGGAGGAGGGGCACGAGGTGCATTGGCTCTGCACCACCGCCATGGCGGCGATCAGCTCGCGCGGGCCGCCGGCGAAGCCGATGCGCCAACCCGTCATGGCATAGGCCTTGGACACGCCGTTCACCGTGAGGCAGCGGTTTTTCAGGCGCGGCTCCAGCGCGGCTGGCGTGGCGAAGGCCGCGCCGTCGTACAGGATGTGCTCGTAGATGTCGTCCGACAGCAGCCACACCTGCGGGTGGCGCAGCAGCACGTCCAGCAGCGGGCGCAACTGCGCGGCGCTGTAGGCGGCCCCGGTGGGGTTGGAGGGCGAGTTGAGCAGCAACCAGCGCGTGCGCGGCGTGATGGCCGC
>NZ_BAAJYR010000437.1:0-2831 GCF_057546605.1 Acidovorax sp. KPB24-03
TGGTGCTGGGCGACTTCCTGCATGCGGCCGAAGCCCAGTCGCCGGCCGTGCTGGCGGCCCTGTCGGCATGGCGCGCCGCGCATGCGGCGCTGCAGGTGGTGCTGGTGCGCGGCAACCACGACAGCCACGCCCGGCGATCCCGGCCCGGCGGCCTGGGGTTTCGCCATCGTGGACGAGCCCTGGCCGATCGGGCCGTTCGCGTGCTGCCACTACCCGCAGGCGCACGGCACGCTGCACGTGCTCGCCGGCCACGTCCATCCCGCCGTGGTGCTGCGGGGGCGGGGGCGCGACGCCCTGCGCCTGCCGTGCTTCGCGGTGGAGCCGCAACTCACCGTGCTGCCAGCGTTCGGCGAGTTCACCGGCGGCCAGACGATGACCACCGGCCCGGAGCGCCGCTTTTTCGCCGCCGGCGGCGGGCGGGTGTGGGCGGTGCCGGGCATGGGGGCCACGCCGGAGTGACCTGGCCCGTGGGTGAAAGTCCTGGCGGTTATCCGGGGCCGGTTCTGCGCGACGGCCCGGCCTCGGGCGGTCTCGGATGGTTCGGCGGCATCGCTCCGCCCGCCTGAGCCGCCAAGGCCTGAAGGTGCGTATTCACTGAGGCCTCCCACTCGCTGTAGATCTCACGGGCCTGTCGCGAGTATTCGAAAGCGGCGGGGCTTTCATGATCGTCCGGCCAGGGCAATTGAAGGAACGGATGGTTGTCCCGGGCGTCCTTCAATGGCTCGAACGTCGCCTGGTGCAGTTCCTGCATGCCGACACGCCATGTCTCGTGGTGCATCAGAAACGCTGGGTAGGCCTGCGGGTCGGCCGCCTGCGCCAGGACCTCGGAATGCAGGGCTGCGATGTCGTCCGGGTTCAGTGCGCTGAGCCAGAGGTCGCTCAGTTCCTGCACCGTTTCCTGGGGGAGTTGCAATGCCGTTTTCAGTGCTGCCTTGGCATGCACCATGGTTTCCAGCGGGTCTTTTTCCAACCACTTGGCTTTCCAGGGGGGCAAGTCGGGATCCTGTTTCAGTCGGTTGATGAGCCGGTTCGTGGCGGTTTCCAGCAGAGACAGCCGAAATTGCTGGCCTGTCAGGCCGTTGAGCTGCACTTCGTTGATCCTGCCGGCCCGCACGCCCTGCACCGTCTGCCAGTTGCGGACGGCCAGCATTACTTTGGAAAAACCTTCGAGCAGGTTGTCCCGACAGTCGCCCAGAGCGGTTTACGAAACCAGGTACACCTGGTCGCGCAAGGTGGCATCGCGCGCCACTGCCAACAAAACCGTGCCCACCTGGCGGCTCAGCAGGGCCATTGCCGTGGGGGAAAACTCGGGTAGGGTCTCATCGCGCAGGCGTTCCAACATCCGGGCGAATGCGGGTGCCCGGGGTTCGTCGTCGAAGGCATGGAGGTCGGGTGCGACGCGCACGGCAGCATTGCCCATCCACGCTTGGATCTGGTCGCCCAGTGGGGCCTCCAGGAGTTTCACATCACCGTCCAAGCCCCCTTCCAGCCCCGCTTCTCCATCGCTGTCGTCAAGCGGAACCTCGCGTTGGTTCCCGACATGGGCATCGAGGTCGGCTTCCAAGTCGGTATCGAAGTCCGATTCTTCGTTTCCGTGCTCAGGCGAAGCGGCCGTGGTCACCGCCGCACTTTCGGGGATCATGATCAGTTCGATCAAGTGGGCCGCCACGGGGTGGCTGTGGCGATGTTGGCGCCACAGCGTTTCCAGTTCCGTTTTGAAACCGCGTTCGAACTTTTGACCTGTCAATGCGGCCGCCACGTTCCGGATGCGGTCCTCCAGATCAGGGCGTTGTGCGGACAGTGCCACCAGATCCAATAGCTGCGCCGGCCTCAATGGGCCAGGAATGCCCAACGCGCCCAACTCCTGTAGCAATTGTTCGGGGCTGTCGATGGAGGGAGCGTCGTCGTCAGACCGAGGTGACACGGGGTCCAACGCGGCTTGAGGGGTTGGGCGGGAAACGCTGGCCTCTGCCGCCAAATCGGCATCCGGCGAGGCACGCCCGTCGACGGACTGCTGCGAGGCGATGCCGGGTGCCGGAGTGCGCAGTGGCCGCGGCACGGCTGTGCGTGGCGGCAACGACGACGAGGGCCCGGCCTCGTGCGTGGCTTCGGTCGTGCGGCGTGGCGACAGGGGTGGAGACTCGCCATGTCCTTGCCCTGGCCCTGTCGTGCGGGCGATAACGCGCCGCTCGGGCGTTGTGCGGGGTTCGGGGCTGTGCTCCCGCGGCCGGACACGGCCGGAATGTCGTAGAGGGTCCATGGGTCGCCTTTCCTGCCGCGCTCGGGCGCTGGCAGTGCCGGCGATGTTAGTGCGGCCCACCGGCAGGGGCCGATCCCTTCGCGCACGGATGGACCGTTTTGCGAAGCGCTGGCGCCCGTGACGCCGGCTATTCATTCAGCAGCGCATCGCCGCTCAGCACCGGCGCATCGGGCAGCCCCGCACCCTCCGCGGTGCCCGGCGCGGCCTGCGCGTTCGCCGGAAAGTGCTGCACCAGCAGGGCGGACACCTCCGCCAGCGCCTGCGTCAGCCCGTCCTCGTAGCGCCCGGCGCGAAAGGCCTCGCCCATGTGCACGACCAGGGTGCGCCAGGTCTCGGGCGGCACGGCGCGGGCCAGGCCCCGGTCGGCCACGATCTCGATGGCCTGCTCGGCCAGCAGCAGGTAGATGAGCACGCCGTTGTTGTGCTCGGTGTCCCACACGCGCAGCTTGCCGAACAGCGTGACGGCCCGCTCGCGGGCGCTGGCGCCGCGCCACAGGTAGCTGGTGGGCAGGCCGCCTTCGGCGCAGATGCGGATCTGCCCGGTGTGGCGGCGCTCGCTGGCGGCCACGCG
>NZ_BAAJYR010000438.1:0-2828 GCF_057546605.1 Acidovorax sp. KPB24-03
CGGTCATGCCGGCGAGCGCCTGCGCCATCGCGTCGTTCGCGGGGGCGGGTGGTGCCTGCGGGGCCGGTGCGGAGGATGCGTCCTGGTCCTGCGGCGCCAGCGCCACGCTTTCGGGCATGCAGGGCACGTCGGGCGAATCGGGAGCGCCGGATGCGTCGGAGCGCGGCGGCATGGCGTCCATGCCCTGCACCGGCGCCACCCCGGACGGGGAAACCCTGGGCGCGCCCTCCCCCTCGCCGGGGCCATCGGCACCCTGCGGCAGGCCTGGCGCCTCGCCAGGAAGAAGGGGGTCGTGCGGGTTCATCGCAGTTTCAGCGTGGTCAGGCCGATGAGGCACAGCAGCATGGTGATGATCCAGAAGCGCACGACCACCTGCGTCTCCTTCCAGCCGCTTTTCTCGAAATGGTGGTGCAGCGGCGCCATCTTGAGCAGCCGCCGGCCCTGGCCGTAGCGCTTCTTGGTGTACTTGAACCAGGCGACCTGCAGCATCACCGAAAGCGCCTCGACCACGAAGATGCCGCCCATGATGGCCAGCACGATCTCCTGGCGCACGATGACGGCGATGGTGCCCAAAGCGCCGCCCAGCGCCAGCGCGCCCACGTCGCCCATGAACACCTGGGCCGGGTGGGTGTTGAACCACAGGAAGGCCAGGCCCGCGCCGGCCATGGCCGAGCAGAAGATCAGCAATTCGCCCGCGCCGGCGATGTGCGGGAACAGCAGGTACTTGGAGTACACCGTGCTGCCGGCCACGTAGGCGAACAGCCCCAGCGCCGATCCCACCATGACGACCGGCATGATCGCTAGGCCATCGAGGCCGTCGGTCAGGTTGACCGCGTTGCTCGATCCCACGATCACGAGGTAGGTCAGGATCACGAAGCCCAGCACACCCAGCGGGTAGCTCACCTCCTTGAAGAACGGCACCAGCAGCCCGGCCTGCGGCGGCAGGTCCAGCGAAAAGCCGGACTGCACCCAGGTGATGAACAGTTCGAACACGCGCGAATTGGAGTTCTCGGAAATGCTGAACACCAGGTAGAGCGCGGCCAGCAGGCCGATGACGGACTGCCAGAAATACTTCTCGCGCGAGCGCATGCCTTCCGGGTCCTTGCGCACCACCTTGCGCCAGTCGTCCACCCAGCCGATGGCGCCGAAGCCCAGGGTCACGGCCAGCACGATCCACACGAAACGGTTGGACAGGTCGAACCACAGCAGCGTGGAGATCGCGATCGAGCCCAGGATCAGCACGCCCCCCATGGTCGGCGTGCCGCTCTTGGACAGGTGCGATTCCATCGCGTAACCACGGATGGGCTGGCCGATCTTGAGCGAGGTGAGCATGCGGATCACCTTCGGCCCCGCCGCCAGCCCGATCACCAGCGCCGTGAGCGCTGCCATGACCGCACGGAACGTGAGGTACTGGAAGACGCGGAAGAACCCGAACTCCGGCGACAGGCCCTGCAGCCATTGCGACAGTATCAGCAGCATGTGGCGCCCCCGCGTGCGTTCTTCGTCGTGTCCGCACGGGCTTCCAGCACCTGCACCACCTGCTCCATCTTCATGAACCGAGATCCCTTCACCAGCACGCTGCCCACCTGGGGCAGGGCTTGCTGCACCGCTGCGAGCAGCGATGCCATGTCGTCGAAATGCCGCGCATCCGGCCCATAGGCCTGCGCGGCGTGAGTGCTGAGCGCGCCCAGCGCGAACAGCCTGCCGATGCCGCTGGCGCGCGCCTGGGCGCCCGCCTCGGCGTGGAACTGCGGCCCTTGCTCGCCCACCTCGCCCATGTCGCCCAGCACCAGCAGCTGCGGGCCGGGCAGGCCGGCCAGCACGTCGATGGCGGCGCGCATGGAGTCGGGGTTGGCGTTGTAGGTGTCGTCCACCGCCGTGACCACGCGTCCTTCCTGCGGCACGCTGAAGGCCCGCGAGCGCCCCTTGACCGGAATGAAGGCCGAGAGCCCGCGCGCCACGGCGTCGAGCGGCACACCGGCCGCCAACGCGCAGGCCGTGGCGGCCAGGGCGTTGGTCACGTTGTGCATGCCGGCAATGCGCAGCGTGGCATCGAAGCCGCCCTGCGGCGTGTCGATGCGGATGCGCCAGGCACTGCCCTCCCACCGCGCGGCGGTGCAGCGCACGTCGGCCCCGTCCGCGCCAAAGGTGATGCAGCGGCGCCCCGCAGCCAGTTGCCGCCACAGCGCGGTGTAGGCATCGCCCGCCGGGAACACGGCCACGCCCTCGGCGGGCAGGGCCGAAAGGCAGGAGCCGTTCTCTTCGGCCACGGCCTGGACCGTGTGCATGAACTCCAGGTGCTCGCGCTGCGCGTTGTTGACGAGGGCCACCGTGGGGCGGGCCAGGTCGGCCAGGTACGCGATCTCGCCCGGATGGTTCATGCCCAGCTCGATCACGGCCGCCTCGTGCGCCGCGTTGAGCCGCAGCAGCATCAGCGGCACGCCGATGTCGTTGTTGAAATTGCCTTGCGTCGCGAAGGCGGCCGAGCCCTTCCAGGCCTGCAGCACCGCCGCGATCATCTGCGTGACGGTGGTCTTGCCGTTGCTGCCGGTCACCCCGATCAGCGGCAGCCGGAACTGGGCACGCCAGCCAGCGGCCAGGGCGCCAAGCGCCGCGAGGGTATCTGGCACCTCGATGCCGGGCAGGCCGGCGGCCTCCAGGCCGCCGTGGGCCACGGCCGCAGCGGCGCCGGCCGTGCGCGCATTGGCCAGAAAGGCATTGGCGTCGTAGCGCTCGCCCTTGAGCGCCAGGAACAAATCGCCCGCCTGCCAGCGTGCGCGTGTCGGTGTGCACGCGGGACAGCGGCAGCGCGCCCTCGCCCACCAGCC
>NZ_BAAJYR010000439.1:0-2809 GCF_057546605.1 Acidovorax sp. KPB24-03
CGCATGCGGGCCGCGCTGGTGCTGCGCGACAACCTGCCGCAACCGCAGCCGCATCGAGCGCGCCTACCGCCGCGCCCATCGCCAACGCGCGGCACGAGATCATCATCGCCAACGCCTACTTCGTGCCCGGCGGCAAGCTGCGCCGCGCGCTGGTGCTGGCCGCGCGCCGCGGCGTGCGCGTGCGCCTGCTGCTGCAGGGGCGCTACGAATACTTCATGCAGTACCACGCGGCCCGGCCCGTGTACGGCGCGCTGCTCAAGGCCGGCGTGGAGATCCACGAGTATTCGCCCAGCTTCCTGCACGCCAAGGTGGCGGTGGTCGATGCGCTGGGCGAACACCCCTGGGCCACCGTGGGCTCGTCCAACCTGGACCCGCTGTCGCTGCTGCTGGCGCGCGAGGCCAACGTGGTGATCGAGGACGCGGGCTTCGCCGCCGACCTGCGCGAACGCCTGGTGCACGCCATGGAGCATGCCGGCCAGCGCATGGACCCGCGCGCCTATGCCGAGCGCCCCTGGCGCCAGCGCGCGCTGGACCGCATCGCCTTCGCCATCATGCGCGCCGCGCTCTGGGTGACCGGCAACCGCTACTGAGCCGGTGCGGCTTGGGTTTGGTGCTATTATTTTTATAGCTATGCGCCCTAGAGGAATATGCGCTGGGGGCCAAAAAACACTCAGCAAGCCGGGGCGGGCATTCGCTGGTACGATGCCGCCCATGTTCAGACAACTCGCCGCCGAATCGAACGACGCGCCGCCCGAAGAGGGCACGCCCGTTTCCGTCAAAATCCGCGAACGGCTGGCCGCGGCACGCAAGCGCTTCAATGCGAACGACAACATTGCCGAGTTCATCGAGCCCGGCGAGCTGGAACTGCTGCTCGACGAGGTCGAGGCCAAGATGCAGGGCGTGCTCGACAGCCTGGTCATCGACACGGCGACCGACCACAACACCCAGAACACCGCGCGGCGCGTGGCCAAGATGTACCTCAACGAGGTCTTCAAGGGCCGCTACGCGCAGCAGCCGGCCATCACCGAGTTCCCCAACGCCGAGCACCTGAACGAGCTGATGATCGTCGGCCCGATCACCGTGCGCAGCGCCTGCAGCCACCACTTCTGCCCCGTGATGGGCAAGATCTGGATCGGCGTGCTGCCCAACGAGCACACCAACGTCATCGGCCTGTCCAAATACGCGCGGCTGGTGGACTGGGTCATGGGCCGCCCCCAGATCCAGGAAGAGGCCGTGGTGCAGCTGGCCGACCTCATCATGGAAAAGACCCAGCCCGACGGCCTGGCCATCGTGATGGAGGCCAGCCACTTCTGCATGTCCTGGCGCGGCGTGCGCGAGATGGACAGCAAGATGCTCAACTCCGTCATGCGCGGCGTGTTCCTCAAGGACCCGGCCCTGCGCCGCGAATTCCTCTCGCTCATTCCCGGAAGGAACTGACATGCTCGTCCGACTGCTTTACGCCAGCCGCGCCGTGGACACCTCGCCCGACGCCATCGAAGCCATCCTCAGCCAGTCGCGCCAGCACAACCCCACCTGCGGCATCACCGGCGTGCTCTGCTACGGCGGGGGCGTGTTCCTGCAGGCGATCGAGGGCGGCCGTTCCGCGGTGAGCGCCCTGTACGGCCACATCCAGAAGGACCCGCGGCACAAGGACGTGGAGCTGCTGCACTTCGAGGAGATCCACGAGCGCCGCTTCGGCGGCTGGACCATGGGCCAGGTCAACCTGACCCGGATCAACCATTCCATCTTGCTCAAATACTCCGAAAAGCCCGAGCTGGACCCGTACTCGGTGTCGGGCCGCGTGTCGTTCGCGCTGCTGGAAGAACTGATGGCCACGGCGTCCATCATCGGCCGCGCCTAGGCGGGCCTGCCTCCCCCGTCCCCCACCCGTCTTCCGAGGCCGCAGGCGCCGTGCGCTGCGGCCTTCTGCATTCAGGCTTCCTCTCCCCCGTTTCACCACCGTGACCTTTAACGCCTTCGCCCTCATCCTGCTGGCCGGGCTCATCCACGCATGCTGGAACATCGCGGCCAAGAAAGCGGGCGGCGATTCGCGCTTTGCCTTCTTCACCTCGGTGCTGATGATGCTGGGCTGGGCGCCGCTGGGCTGGTGGCTCGGGCGCGACGCCGTGCCCGAATGGGGCGCCAGGGAATGGGGCTTCGTCGTGGCCAGCGGGCTGCTGCACGTGGCGTACTACGTCATCTTGCTGCGCGGCTACCGCCAGGCCGACCTGACCGTGGTGTACCCGCTCGCGCGCGGCTCGGGGCCGCTGATGTCGTCGCTCGTCGCCATCACGTTCCTGGGCGAGCAGATCTCGCTGCTCGGGGGCCTGGGCATCGCGGGCGTGGTGGGCGGGGTGTTCCTCATCGCCGGCGGCCCCGCGCTGCTGCGCGCCGCGCACGACCCGGCCGCGCGGCAGCGGGTGCATGCGGGCATCCGCTACGGCGTGCTCACCGGCGCGTTCATCGCCAGCTACACGGTGGTGGATGGCTACGCGGTGAAGGTGCTGCGCATGTCGCCCATCCTCGTGGACTACATGGGCAACTTCGTGCGGGTGGCGGTGCTCGCGCCCGTGGTGCTGCGCGACCTGCCGGCCGCGCGCGTGCTCTGGCGCGTGCAGTGGCGCTTCGCCCTGTTGGTGGCGGCGGTGAGCCCGGTGGCCTACGTGCTGGTGCTGTACGCCATGCAGGAGGCCCCGCTGTCGCACGTGGCGCCGGCGCGCGAGGTGTCGATGCTGTTCGCCGCCCTCATCGGCGGCCACCTGCTGGGCGAGGGCGACCGGGCCGCGCGCATCGCGGGCGCGGTGCTGAT
>NZ_BAAJYR010000440.1:0-2807 GCF_057546605.1 Acidovorax sp. KPB24-03
GCAGGGCGCGGTGGCCGGCATGTTGTGCGGGCTGGGCGTGACCGTGTACTACCTGCTGTCGCATGTGGAGGCCGTGCGCGCCGTGGTGCCTGCCGTGCTGCTGGCGGACGGCCTGTGGTTCGGCATCCAGCCGATCTCGGCCGGCGTGTTCGGCGTGCCGGTGGGCCTTGCGACCGCGTGGCTGGTGAGCCTGCTCACGCGGGCGCCGGGGGCGGGCCCGTCGGTCCATTCGCGCCTGCCGGGGATGTGAACGGCGGGTGCGCGCGCCACGGCGCACGCTGGGGCTCGCGGCGATGCGGGCGGGGATGGTGGTTATGGATAAACCCGGATTCACAAAGCCCCGACCGCGTGCGACGCTGCGCCCAACCATCGGACGGGCCCGTGCCCCCGACGCCGCCGAAAACGATCAGGGGGAACCGTGCTACTCGTCAAGACATCTGCAGGCCATCTGGCCCTCAAGGACCGCCACGGCGCGCTGACCTCGCGGCAGCGTTCGGCCTTCATCCTGTTCGATGGCAAGCGCACGCTGGCACAGGTGCTGGCGGCCACCGCGACCATGGGCATCGGCATGGACGACGTGCTGGCGATGGTCGGGCAGGGCCTGCTGTCGTTGCCGGACGGCAGTGCGCCCAACCTGCAGAACGCGTCGCCCGAGGGCATGCCGGCCCCGGCGGGCGCGCCGGGCGCGGCCCCGGCAACGGGCGAGTCATCCTCGCCCATGGAGCGCTACCAAGCGGCCTATCCGATCGCCACGGAAATCACGTCCAGCCTGGGGCTGCGCGGCTTTCGGCTGAACTTGGCGGTCGAGGGCGCACGCAGTTTCGACGACCTCGCCGCACTGGCGCCGAAGATCCGCGAACTGGTGGGCGATGAAAAATACCGGCGCCTGGAGCGGGCGCTGTTCGGCTGACCGGCCCTGCGCAGCGGGCCGGTCCTGCCGCAGCGCCGTGGCGATGCGGCAGGAAGGCGTGGATCAGGGCTGCACGTCCACGCGGCCGTAGGCGCCGTTCACGCCCTTGTTCGGCCCCGCCACATAGAACAGCGTGTTCAGCGGCTGCTGGTTCAGGCCGTTGCCGAACGCGATGCCACGCACGCCGTCCAGCTGCAGGGTCGTTCCGTCCTTTTGCGCCAGGGCGCCGTTCCATTCGCCCGTTGCGGGGTCGAACGCCTGCAGCGTGCCGTCGCCTTCATTGGCGATGATCAGGCGGCTGCTGGCCCCGGCGAAGTTGCCAGGCGCCTGGGCGATGCCCCAGGGTGCGTTGAGCGTGGCGCCGGGCGTGACGATGCGCTGCGCCAGCGTGCCGTCGGTGTTGAAGGCGTTCAGCGCGCCCAGGCCGGCGCCGGCCACGGCGTTGCGCCGGTTGGCGTCCTGCTGCGCATAGGTCACGTAGATGCGCGTGCCGATGGTCTGGATGCCATAGGGCGCATAGTTGGCCGGCAGCTGCGGGTCGGCGAAGCTGCCCGCCAGCTGCACCTTCTGGAAGCTGGTGTCGAACACGTCGATCTTGTTGTTGCGGAAGTCGGTGGCATACAGGAAGTCCGCGCCGCTGCGGGTGGCCACGGCCAGGCCCTTGTAGACCGCGCCGCCGCCGTCCCGGTAGGTCACGATGGCATTGGCCAGATCGGCTGCCGGGCTCCAGCCGGAGAGGCTGCCGTCCTCGCTGGAAAACACGAAGCGGCTGGGGCCGGTCACGCCGTTCTTGGTGACCGGGAAGCTGCTGGTGCCGCTGAAGATGATGCCGGTGGGGTTGGCCGGAGCGCTGCCGGCCGGGGGCACGGTCACCACCAGGGTCTGCGGCACGCCGTTGCCGTCATAGAGCGTGGACTTCTGCGTGGCCGTGGCGGTCACCCAGACGAAGCCGTTCGGGTTGAAGGCGATGCCCCAGCCGTTCTTCAGGTTGGCATCGGTCTGCGTGCCTGCAATGCTGCCGTCGGACACCACGGCCTTGGCCGTGAAGGAGGTGACCGTCGGCGGGGCGTCGCTCCCGCCGCAGCCGGCCAGCACCAACGCCGTCGCCGGCACCGCACCCCACAAGATTCTGGATATTTTCAAGATTGCTCCGTTGGAAGATCGCAGTCATTTTTCTGCCGTCGTGAGTGCGGACTGCGTTGCCAAAGGTTGTGGGGGGCAGTGAAAAGAAAATGCAAGCGCTGGCGGGCAGGCAAGGGCGCTCCACATGGAAAAAGGGCCATGCCTTCTTGCGAAGGCACAGCCCTTTGGGGGGAGGCGGCGCCCACCGGGCGCCGGTCTCGGTGCGGACCGCGCCGCGCCGATCAGCCGCCGACGCCGAGCAGCTCGACGTCGAACTTCAGCGTGGCGTTCGGCGGGATCACGCCACCGGCACCGCGGGCACCGTAGCCCAGGGCGGCGGGAATGATCAGCGTGCGCTGGCCGCCCACCTTCATGCCCTGCACGCCTTCGTCCCAGCCCTTGATCACCATGCCGGCGCCCAGGCCGAACTCGAACGGATCGTTGCGGTCGCGGCTGGAGTCGAACTTGGCGCCTTGCTCGCCGTTGTTGTAGAGCCAGCCGGTGTAGTGCACGCTGACGTGGTTGCCGCGCGTGGCCTCGGCGCCTTCGCCCACGACGGTGTCTTCGTATTGCAGGCCGGAGGGGGTGGTGGTGAATGCCATGGGTGTTCCTTTCGAAGTGCTACTTAAATGATAGCGATATGCCCTAGTGCTTATTGCGCTGGGACCTAAAAGACCAAAACCCGCGCAGCGCGCGGGTCAGGCAGGGTGGCGGACGCTGGAGGGGCCTCGCGCCGGCTTGTTCGACTTACTTCTTGACCCGCGCCGCGACCCAG
>NZ_BAAJYR010000441.1:0-2805 GCF_057546605.1 Acidovorax sp. KPB24-03
CCCAGGCCGGGCACGGATGCAGGCGGCACCGAAGGCAGGCCGCCCGCGGAGTGCACGCCCGCAGGCGCTGTCGCCTCGCCCGGCAACGCCGAGAACAGGGCATTGGCCATGCGCGCGATCAGCGCCGGGTCGATGGGGGCGCCGGACGCGTCGGCGCCCGGCGAGAAGGAAGCGAGGGTCATGGCCGCTCCTTGCGCTTCACTTGTAGGTGTCCGGGTAGTCGTGGTACTTGTTCACCTCGACATCGTCCAGCACGGCCAGCGCATCGCTGGTGAGCACGGCCAGCGAGCAGTACTGCGAGATCAGGTAGGACGCGATGGCGTGGTTGTTGATGCCCATGAAGCGCACCGACAGGCCCGGGCCCTGCTCGCCCGCCAGGCCCGGCTGGAACAGGCCCACCACGCCCTGGCGCTTGTCGCCCACGCGCAGCAGCAGGATCTTGCTCTTGCCGTCGGCCACCGGCACCTTGTCGGACGGAATGAGCGGAATGCCGCGCCACGTGATGAACTGCGAGCCGAACAGGCTCACCGTGGGCGGGGGCGTGCCGCGGCGCGTGGCTTCGCGGCCGAAGGCGGCGATGGCGAGCGGATGGGTGAGGAAGAAGGCGGGCTCCTTCCACACCTTGGTCAGCAGCTCGTCCAGGTCGTCCGGCGTGGGCGCGCCGGTGAGCGGGAAGATGCGCTGCGCATCGGTCACCTGGGCCAGCAGGCCGTAGTCGGGGTTGTTGATCAGCTCGCTTTCCTGATTTTCCTTGATCGTCTCGATCGTCAGGCGCAGTTGCTCCTTGATCTGGTCGTGCGGGCTGCTGTACAGGTCCGACACGCGGGTGTGCACGTCCAGCACGGTGCTCACGGCGTTCAGGAAGAATTCGCGCGGGTTTTCTTCGTAATCGACGAAGGTGCGCGGCAGCTGGTTTTCCTCTTCCTTGGCCGTGCAGGTGACGCGGATGGATTCGGGGTTCTTGACCTTGTTCAGGCGGTAGATGCCTGCTTCCACCGGCACCCATTGCAGCAGGTGCGTGAGCCAGCGCGGGCTGATCGTTTCGAGTTGGGGGACCGTCTTGGTGGCATTGGCCAATTGCCGTGCGGCGTTGTCACCCAAGGCGGTCGTGCCGCCCACAGTTGCAGACATGAAGAACTCCGTGCGTTGTTGAAGAAAGCCTGGGCAGTGTCAAAGCTTCGAACGCGGCGCTCAACAGGCTATAGCCGTCAATTGCAGTCCCCGCACGAGATTGGCGTGTCCAATGGTTTCACCGCGCGTGACCAGCGCCGAGGGCCGCACCCCCAGCGCGCCGGCCAGCTTTTCCACCGTGAGCAGCGAGGCGATGGCGGCGCCCCGCTCGATCTCGCCCACGTACGAGCGGTTCAGGTCCGAATGCTCGGCCAGCCGTTCCTGCGACCACCCTTGCGCCTCGCGCGACTGGCGTACCGCCACCCCGAAGTTCTTGATCAGTACCGACATGCGTTTTCCCTGTTTCTTTTTTCTCGAACCCTGACAGCCGCGCCCCCTGCTTCAGGGGGCATTGCCGCCCCCTACCCTTCGCGCGACACCGCCTGCGTGACGTTGCCGCCCGGCGGCACGTCGTGCGTTACCCACACGTTGCCGCCGATGACCGCGCCGCGGCCCAGCGTGACCCGGCCCAGCACGGTCGCGCCCGCATAGATGACCACGTCGTCCTCGACCACCGGATGGCGCGGCAGGCCCTTCTGCAGATGCCCGTCGGCATCCGTGGGAAACCGCTTGGCGCCCAGCGTGACGGCCTGGTACAGGCGCACGCGCTCGCCGATCACCGCCGTCTCGCCGATCACGACGCCCGTGCCATGGTCGATAAAGAACCCTGCGCCGATCTGCGCCCCGGGGTGGATGTCGATGCCGGTCTGGCCGTGCGCCAGTTCGGCCACGATGCGCGCCAGCAGCGGCAGGCCCAGGGTGTAGAGGCGGTGCGCGATGCGGTGGTAGATCATGGCCAGCACGCCCGGATAGCACAGCAGCACCTCGTCCACGCTGCGCGCGGCGGGATCGCCCTGGTAGGCGGCGAGCACGTCGCTGTCCAGCAGCCGGCGGATGTCCGGCAGCGAAGCGGCGAAAGCCTGCGCGGCCGCCAGCGCCTGCGGCTCGATCGCCTCGCTGTCGGCCCCGCCGTGCTGGCGCGCGCCGTAGCGAAGCTCCAGCCGGACCTGCCCCAGCAAGGTATGCAGCGCCAGATCGAGCGTGTGGCCCACGTACCAGTCTTCGCTTTCCTGCCGAAGATCGTGAGGGCCCAGGCGCATGGGAAAGAGCGCGCCCTTCAACTGCTCCAGCACCTGTGCCAGCGCGTCGCGGGACGGAAACTCGCGCCCGCCCGGCTCCTGCGAACGCTTTTGGGAGTCGCGCCATTCGCGGCGGACGGCGTGCAGCGACTGCACGATGTGATCGGTCTCGAAGACAGCCATCAAGGCCTCCTGCCTGGGATGAAAGAAGTGGGGGCCCGTGGCGAACCGCCGCCGGGGCTTGCTGCCCGCGTCAATCCTGCACCCAGGGCAGGCGGTGAAAGCGCCAGCCGTCCGACGCGCCCCGCTGCTGGCGGTCATCGATCTCGCCCTCGAAGCCCTCGGTCACATTGAAGACATTCTGCAGGCCCGCCTTGGCCGCGGCCTCGGCCGCCAGCACCGAGCGCTTGCCGCTGCGGCACAGCAGCAGCACGGGCGCGTCGCGCGTGGCGGCCTTGGCGATGGCGGCCTCCAGTTCGCGCACGAAGCGGGGGTTGCGGGTGAGCGCCGTGCCCGTGGCCCAGGCCACGTGCAGGCTGCCCGGCACATGGCCGAC
>NZ_BAAJYR010000442.1:0-2785 GCF_057546605.1 Acidovorax sp. KPB24-03
TGGAGTTGGCGCGCGGGCGAGGCGGTGGCACTGCACAACGGCGGCACGGCCGACGCCGAATTCCTGCTGCTGCAGGGCCGGCCCCTGGCCGAGCCGGTGGTGCAGTACGGCCCCTTCGTGATGAACACGCAGCAGGAGATCGCCGAGGCCCTGGCCGACTACCGCCGCACCGGCTTCGGCGGCTGGCCCTGGGGCGATGCGGCGCCGGTGCACGGGCCGACCCTGGGCCGGTTCGCGCAGCGGCCGGGCGCGGCGCCGGACGTGCCCGCGCCGGTGGATGTGGGATTGCCATCGGCCGGGTGATCGGACTGTCATTTTTTGTGTGCAAATGGTTATTGCCGTGGGATGGAGAGGCCCGATTTAGCATCTGTGCTCCCTCACTACCGGAGTCGATGGATGGGGCAGTGCTACGCCGCAGGCGATTTCAAAAAATACTTCAACGAGAACATGCAGGATTTGGGCTTGCCCGTGCCGTCCACGCTGTTTGATACCTACAACACGGCCCTCAGCACGGCCTCGACGATGGTGGGGACCCTGGCCACGTTGGGCAAAGGCGCCACGATGGCTGAACTGGTCGGCGCCACTGTGGGTCTGGAAAAGCTGGCGGTGGCTGCCTCCATCGGGGCCTCCGCGTACACCGGAGCGGCCATCGGCAGCATCGCGGTGGCTGCGGGGCGCTCACTCGGCTGTGGATCACGCATGTCCGATCTTTTCGTGATGGCTCGCCAGAACAAACTGGAGTTCGATGGGCTGGCAGCCTTCTATGCCAACAACCCCCAGGTCATTCAGAAAAATCATCCGGGCCGGGCACGCTTTGGAATGCAAGCCAAAATCGCTCCGTCCAATTTCAGCTATGCGTGATGAATAGCCTTCTATTCCTGCTGCTTTGCATCGTGTTGGCGGTGCTCGCTTGGGGCGCTTTCCAGTTTCTGGGCCAGTACGCATTTTTGGTCATGGTCGTCGTCGTCGTGGCGTTGCTTGTCAGCAGGGTGGGAAAACCGAAGTTCAGGCAGAAAAAGTAGCCGTTCGTGGAATCGGGGAACTGCTGCGAGGCCGTTTCCGGGTGATCTGGCTGCGGGCACCCATGGCGCGCGTGTTGCTCGACAATGCAGGCCTGCACCGCCGGGCGCACGCCGCCCGGCTTCGACCGATCCACCGACCTGTCCGGACCCTCCCTCCATGAACATCTCCAAAGACACCGCCGTCACCTTGAGCTACAAGGTCACCACGCCGCAGGGCAAGCCGCTCGATTCCGGCCACATGGCGTACCTGCACGGCGGCTACGACGGCATTTTTCCGAAGGTGGAGGCCGTGCTGGACGGCCAGGCCACGGGCTTTGCCACCACGCTGGACCTGACCGCGGCCGAGGCCTTCGGCGAGCGTGACGAAAGCCTGGTGCGCACCATCCCCAAGAGCGAGTTCCCGCCCGGTGTGAAGGTGGGCGGCCAACTGCGCGGCGCGGGCAACGACGGGCGCGAGCACGTGTTCAACGTGGTCAAGATCAAGGGCCCCGAGGTGCACCTGGACGGCAACCACCCGCTGGCCGGCCAGGCGCTGCGCTTTTCCTGCAAGGTGACCGAGGTGCGGCCGGCTTCGCCGGAAGAAGTGGTGCACCGCCACGTGCACGGCGGGCACGGCCACCACCATTGATCGGGGCTTTCACGGGCATTTGCTATTAAAAATATAGCAAAATGCCCTAGTGTTGATTGCGCTGGCGGCCTGTTCGGCTGGATTTTCGGGGCGGACGGGCTGGATGGGTGGTGCGGCTCAGAACTGCACGTCCACCACCACGTTGTCCAGGTAGGTGCCCTCCACCGGCGCGGCCTGGTCGGGGTACACGCGGGCGCGGTACGGAAACACGTGCGACCCCGTGCCGTTGGCGATGCCGCCCGCCGGGCCGGACGTGGCCTGGCTGCTGGACACGCGGGAGCCGACGGTCGTGCCCCAGGGCGTGGTGCCCGCGCCGAAGAAGATGTCGTAGGCCAGCCGGTTGCTGCCGTTGGCCATCTGGCGCCGCCCGCCGCTCGGGTTGCTGCCCGGCCCCAGGCCGACGGTGTAGACCATGCCGCTGGTGCACACCATCGCCACCTGCGACGCGGCCTCGCCGAAGCCCGTGGGCAGCGCGGCGCTGCCGAAGTTGATGGCCCCGGGCGTGATGAGGCAGTCGTTGTTCACCTGCAGTTCCACCGTCACGGTGCGCGTGGCCGTGCCGGCGTACACCGTGCCCAGGCAGGTGGCGAGCAGGCCCGCGCCGTCGCACAGGTTGTAGGTCCAGGCCAGCCGCAGGGTGTCGCGGTAGGTGCCGGCCGGGACGTTGGCGTTCAGCGTGGCGATCTGCACCGGCACGGTGGCCTTGCGGTTGGGCAGCAGGGTGAGGATGTTGGCCCCGGTGGCGTTGATCACCAGCAGGCCCGACGAATAGGTGAGCCCGCTGCCGTTGCCCGCCTGGTAGCCGATGGCCTTGGTGCTGTCGCTGATGTTGCGCAGCAAAAAGCCGTTGTCGCTGGTGAGCGTGGCCCGCAGCACGCTGTCGGTGGACAGCAGCGACAGCAGCCCGGAGCCGCAGGTGATGGAGAAGCTGCCTGGCGTGGTCAGGCTGCCGTCGCGCACGGCGAAGGAAGACGCGGCGCCCAGCGAGGCGCCGGTTTCCGCATAGGTGCAGACGGCGGCGAACGCCGGTGCGCCGGCGGCGAGGGTTGCCAGGGTGAGCAGGCTGCGCACGGCCTGCCCCGGCCCGGCGAAGGGAGAGGGCCGGCGGCCGGACGGGCTCACGATTGCATCTCCG
>NZ_BAAJYR010000443.1:0-2773 GCF_057546605.1 Acidovorax sp. KPB24-03
CCCAGACCGCCAATGCGGGCCGGGCCGCGATCGTGGCCGTCCGCCTCCGGGTCGTCCGCCGCGTCGCGCCAGGCCAGGCCGCTCGCGGCCAGCTTGGCATCGTGCTTGGCCAGGGCCGCAAGGTTGGCCACTTCTTCCGCATGCGCGATGGTGCCGGGTGTGATGCGCACCGCGCCGATCGACAGCGTGGTGCAGGTGAAAAAGCGCTTCACGCCGTGCCGGTCCTCGGCCCAGATGCCGCCGGCCTTGCGCGAGGCATCGTCGAACAGGGCCAGGGCTTCCTGCGCGAACTCGTCCACGATCCGCTGGCAGCGGTGCAGCCAGTCCGTGCTCTGGAACAGCAGCATGAAGTCGTCGCCGCCCACATGCCCCACGAAGTCGCGCTGCGCATCGCAGTGGGCCACGGCCAGGCGCGCCACGAGGCGGATCATCTGGTCGCCGCGCCAGTAGCCGTAGTAGTCGTTGAACGGCTTGAAGTGGTTCAGGTCGGCGTAGCAGGCGACGAACTCGGTGCCGCTGTCCAGCAGCCGCTGCATGTGCAGGCTGATGGGGATGTTGCCCGGCAGGAAGGTGAGCGGGTTGGCGTGGCGCGCCGCCTCGATGCGCGCCTCGGTCACGCTGCGCACCAGCTGGTCGCCCGTGCCCAGGCCCACGTAGCGGCCGTTGTCGGTGACGATGAAGCCGTCGTTCAGGTAGCGCTGGTCCTGCGAGGTGAGGATGCCCACGAGCTGGTCCACGTCGCAGTCGAGCTCCACCACGCGCGGTGCGTGGTTGGCGAACGCCATGCAGGGCTTGCGCCCGTGCACCTCGCGGAAGTACAGCGTGGCGTAGTGGTTCATGAACTGCTGGCGGTTGATGAGCGCCACGGGCCGCGTGCCGTCCACCACCGCCATGGCGTGCAGGTCGGCATGGGCCTTGAACAGCCCGGCCACCGTGTCGTTGCGGGTTTCCGGCGTGGCCGTGGGCGCCTGCACCACGAGCAGGTTGCGCAGGATGCCCGGCCGCACGTTCTGGCCCAGGTGCGGCAGCACGGCCACGCGGCGGTCGCGCAGCGCATCGAGCGCGGGCAGCAGGATGGTGTCGCGCGGCAGCGGGGCCGGGCGGCCCAGCAGGTAGCCCTGGCCGTAGGGAATGTCGAGGTCGCGCAGGGCGCGCAGGTCTTCCTGCGTCTCGATGCCCTCGGCGATGAGCGTGGTGCCGAACACGTCGGCGATGCCCTTGATGGCCTGCAGCATCTGCAGGTTCTCGGGGTGCGCGCCCAGGTCGCGCACGAAGTATTTGTCGATCTTGACGAAGTCGGGCTTGGCCTCGGACCACAGCCGCAGGCTCGACCGGCCATCGCCGAAGTCGTCCAGCGCCAGCCGGGCGCCGCTGGCGTGCACTTCCTTCAGCGCGTGGCGCAGCGGCTCCATGTCGGTCACGCGCTCGTGCTCGGTGATCTCCAGCACCACCATGCGGGCCGATACGCCCATCGCCTGCGCGGCCTCGGCCAGCGAGGCGCCACCGCACAGCGCCACGCCGCGCACCAGCGCATCGGCGCTGATGTTCACGAACAGGCGGCCGGCCGCGCCCAGCACGCCCCACTGCTGCAGCGCGATGAACACGCACAGCAGCTCGAAGTCCTGCAGCAGGGCTTCGTCGCCCGCGCAGCGCAGCAGCGCATCGGGCGTGTGCAGGGGCGTGCCCTCCGGGCCGCGGATCAGCGCCTCGTGCGCGTAGATGCCGCCCTCGCGCAGATCGGCCAGGGGCTGGAAGACACAGTGCAGGCCGTCGCCGCGCATGAGCTGCGCCAGCGGCCCATGGCCGTTGCGCACCCCGGGCGACAACGCCGCCAGCAAGGCATCGCGCCGGCCCCGGGGAGATGCATCGATCATGGTTACAACCTTACACAATTTCACCGCGGACCATAGCCGTTTGCCATGACAGCGAAATGACAGGTGCCATGCCGCCAGGGATCGCCCACACCGCTCACGGGTCGCTGCGCAGGTCGGCGTAGTCCACCGCGTATTTGACGAGCGCCGCCTGGCCCTCGATGCGCAGCTTGCGGCGCAGGTGCAGGCGGTGGGTCTCGACCGTGCGCACCGAGGTGCCCATGCGCTGGGCGATGTCCTTGTTGGATCGGCCCTCGGCCAGCAGCTCGAGCACCGCGGCCTCGCGCGGGGTGAGCGCGCGGCCCGACGGCGCTGGCACGGGAGGCGGCTCGTACATCAGGGCCTGCACGCCTTCGCTGAAGTAGCGCCCGCCGGCATGCACCGCCTCGATCGCCTCCACCAGCTGGCGCGCCGGCGCGTCCTTGAGCACGTAGCCCCGCACACCCAGTGCGGCCGCACGGCGCACATATTCGCCATCGTGGTGCATGGACAGCACCAGCACGCGCACCTGCGGAAAGCGGTCGCGGAACACCGTGGCCAGGTGGATGCCGCTCGCATCCGGCATGCGGATGTCGGTGACCACGATGTCGGGCAGCAGGGCGGCGGCCAGGTCCACCGCCTCCTGCACGCCGCCCGCCTCGCCCGCGACGCGGATGTGGCCCGTGGCCTCCAGCCGCATGCGCACGCCGTCGCGCACCAGCGGGTGGTCGTCCACCAGCAGCACGCGGATGGGGGCGCCGCCGCTCATGCGGGCACCTGCGACGGTTCAAACCCGGGGTAGGGCGCGTCGTTGTCGCCCTGCAGCGGCAGCACGGCCAGCACGCGCGTGCCGCGGCGGCCGGAGGCCACGCCGAAACGTGCCGCCCAGGCCCTCGATGCGCTCGCGCATGTTGCGCAGGCCG
>NZ_BAAJYR010000444.1:0-2769 GCF_057546605.1 Acidovorax sp. KPB24-03
GCCCGGGCCGGCCTGGATCGCCGCCGCCGCGCTGGCCGGGGGGGCTGCGTTGGCCTTCGGGGGGCTGCTGGTGCGCGACTACGAACGGGTCAGCCAGCTCTACCGCGCCGTGCCCGACCGCGACCCGGCCTACCGCGAAGACACCGCCCGCAAGGTGCTGGGCAATATCGCCTTCTTCCGCGGCACGGCCGATTTCGCCACCGTGACGACGACGCCGGTGACCGCGCAGAACGCGGCCGACGTCCACACCCGGGCCACGCGGCTGCTGCACTACTCGCCCGAGCCCCGCGTCATCGAGGCGGTGCTGACCAGCGCGGCATTGCTTGGGCGCACGGACGAGGTGGATTTCCACACGGTGCGCTACCGCATCGCCTATCCGCAGGAGTACGCGCGCTGGGCGGCCAGCCACCCGGCCGCCGCGGCCTCCGCCCCGCTGCCTTGATGCCTTGATGCCTTGACCTTCCCTCAGGCCAGGCCGCAGAACCGCGCCACCGTGCCGATGTGCGCGGGAAAGTCGCTCAAGGCATGGTCGCCGCCCTCCAGCAGGACCACCTGCGCGGCGGCATAGCGACCCGCCATTTCGCGCCAGTCCAGCAGCTCGTCGCCCTTGGCGATGACGGCCAGCTCCGGGCCGGCCGGGGGCCGGCCCCGCATGTCCAGCGCGCGCAGCTCGGCGATGTATTCGGGGCGGAAGAAAAAGCGTTCGGCCGGGTCGTGCCATGCGGTCTGCTCGCCGATGTAGCGTTCCAGGTCCCGCGCCGGGTCCACGGCGGGGTTCAGCAGCACGCTCGGGCAGCGTGCCTGCTGCGCCACCCAGCTCGCGTAGAACCCGCCGAGCGAGGAGCCCACCACCGCCATCGCCCCCTGCGGCCAGTCCGCGATGCCCTGCGCCACGAGGCCCATGGCCGCCCGGGGCGAGGGCGGCAACTGCGGGCACCAGAAATGCACGCCCGGATGGTGGGCGGCCACGTGCGCCGCCATCTGCCGGGCCTTGGCCGACTGGGGCGAGGAGCGAAAGCCGTGCAGGTAGAGCAGGTGGGTGGTGGGCATGGTGGGGGGCGCGGCGTGGAGCGATGCAGGCAATGGTGCGGCAGAGCCGGGGGCCTTCGATTGTGCCGGGGCGGCGGGGCCTTCGGCCGGCCGGATAATCGCGCCCCATGTCCGCCGTCTTCGACAAACCCTCCCTGCTGCAGCGCGTCCTGCCCCTGTTCCGTGGCTTCGACTGGCTGCTCATCCTGGTGCTGTTGATGCTGGCATCGACCGGGCTGGTGGCCATGTATTCCTCGGGCTACGACCACGGCACGCGCTTTTACGACCATGGCCGCAACATGCTGCTGGCCGCCGGCATCCTGTTCGTGGTGGCGCAGGTGCCGCCCCAGCGGCTGATGGCGATGGCCGTGCCGCTGTACACGGTGGGGGTGGCGCTGCTGGTGGCGGTGGCGCTGTTCGGCATCACCAAGAAGGGCGCGCAGCGCTGGATCAACCTGGGGCTGGTCATCCAGCCCAGCGAGCTGCTCAAGATCGCCATGCCGCTCATGCTGGCCTGGTGGTTCCAGCGGCGCGAGGGCCAGCTGCGGCCGCTGGACTTCGTGGTGGCCGGCGCGCTGCTGGCGGTGCCGGTGGGGCTCATCATGAAGCAGCCCGACCTGGGCACCTCGCTGCTGGTGCTGGCGGCCGGGCTGTCGGTGATCTTCTTCGCCGGCCTGCCCTGGAAGCTGGTGCTGCCGCCCGTGCTGATCGGGGGCATCGGCATCGCCCTCATCGTGTGGTTCGAGCCCCAGCTGTGCGCCGACGGGGTGCGCTGGCCCGTGCTGCACGACTACCAGCAGCAGCGCATCTGCACCCTGCTGGACCCCACGCGCGATCCGCTGGGCAAGGGCTTTCACATCATCCAGGGCATGATCGCCATCGGCTCGGGGGGCTTCTGGGGCAAGGGCTTCATGGCCGGCACGCAGACGCACCTGGAGTTCATTCCCGAGCGCACGACCGACTTCATCTTCGCCGCGTTCTCCGAGGAGTTCGGGCTGGCCGGCAACCTGTTCCTGATCGTGTGCTTCCTGATGCTGGTGTGGCGGGGCCTGGCCATCGCGGTCGGGGCCACCACGCTGTTCTCGCGCCTGATGGCCGGGGCGGTGTCGATGATCTTCTTCACCTACGCCTTCGTGAACATGGGCATGGTGAGCGGCATCCTGCCCGTGGTGGGCGTGCCGCTGCCCTTCGTGAGCTACGGCGGCACCGCCATGGTCACGCTGGGGCTGGCGCTGGGCGTGCTGATGTCCATCGCACGGGCGCAGCGCATTCCGCTGAACGAGCGCACATGAAAAAGCCGGCCAGGCGGCCGGCTGTGTCGGGCGTGGCCGGGCGGGCTCAGGCCTGCAGCGGCTCGTGCGCGGTCTCGCGGGCGACCAGCAGGGCCACCAGCGTGAGGCCCAGCGCGGCCGTCACGTAGAGCGACACCGCCACGGTGGAGCCGTACGACTTGAACAGCGAGGCGATGATCAGCGGCGCGAAGCCGCCCCCCAGGATGCCCGCCAGCGTGTAGGCCAGCGAGGCGCCGGCATAGCGCACCCGGTTGGGAAACTGCTCGGTCACGAAGGCGGCCTGCGGGCCGTACATCATGGCGTGGATCAGCAGGCCGCCGACCACCGCCGCGCAGATGGCGAGCGGCTGCGCCCGGTCCATCAGCACGAAGAACACGAAGGCCCAGGCAATGCCCAGCAGCGCGCCGGCGATGTACACCGGGCGCCGGCCGATGCGGTCCGACAGCGC
>NZ_BAAJYR010000445.1:0-2750 GCF_057546605.1 Acidovorax sp. KPB24-03
CGCAGCGCCTCCTGGGCGAAGCCGGCCTCGACCGGCATCGCCAGCAGGCGTCGCAGGGCGCCGTAGGGACCCACCGGCAGCGGGTGGGCCACGGCCGTGCGCCAGTGCCCGGGCCAGAACTCGTCCGCCAGCCAGGCGGCCTTGATCTCGATCTCGGCCAGCGCAGCGGCCGCCACGTCGGGGCCCAGCAACCGGCCGGCGATGCGGTCCGCCTCGTATTCGTCCTGGCGCGCCAGGGCGAACGTCCGCGCGGCGAAGCGCGGGAAGTACCAACGCAGGAAGGCCTGCGTGGCCGCCGTCACCGGCCCGCTGCCATCGCGCAGGCCCTCGTGCAGGCGCAGCCAGCCCAGCCGCGTGCGGTAGATCCAGGCGGTGAATTGGCCGTGGCCACCGCGCAGGTGGCCATATTCGTGCGCCAGCACGGCCATCAGGCGCGGCTTGTCCAGCGCCATGACGAGCGGCAGGCCGATGGTGAGGTGGTTGACCGCGCCGCCGAACAGGCCCCAGCGCGGCGTCTGCCGGATGCTGGCGTTGAAGTCGCCGTCCAGGTACACGCCGTGCAGCGCCGGGCCCTTGACCTTGGTGCGGATGCGCTCCAGCGCCTCGAACAGGCCGGGCGCATCGGCCGCCGTGATGGGCAGGCCATCGGGCGCGTCGATGCGCACCCAGAGCGCGCGCAGGCAGGTCCACAGCAGGCCGCCCGCCCCGAGCACCACCCACACGTAGGCCACGCGAAAGCGGCCATGCCACAACTGGGGCAACACCCAGGCCAGCAGCCCCGCCGACAGCAACAGGCAACCCACCACCCAGGCGTACCCCAGGGCCGCGAAAGCGGCGACACTGCGCCGGTACGCGCTGGAGTCTTCAGCGCTCGCGTGCTCGCTCATGCGCACCATGTGAACGAAATCCGCCTGGTCCATGTCCCGCCATCCCCCGTTTGCCAATCCCCTATCGTATCCATGACCGACGACCTTCCCGCCCTGCGCCCCACCCCGCCCGGCCTCTATCGCCACTACAAGGGCCTGCTGTACGAGGTGATCGACACCGCGCGCCACAGCGAGACGCTGGAGCCCATGACGCTGTACCGCGCGCTCTACGGCGAGCGGGGGCTGTGGGTGCGGCCCGCCGCGATGTTCGAGGAAACCGTGGTGATCGACGGACGGGCGCAGCCGCGCTTCGAGCGGGTGCAGGCATCGCCGGAAGCCGTGCCCGCGGCCAAGCCATAGAAGTGCCGAACGCCCTAGATCCGATTGCCTTTGTAGCTATTATTTTTATAGCAAATTAATTCTAATCCGTTGCAATACGCCAGCTTCGGATGGGCCACGGCGCGTTCGTGCGGCAAAGCGAATTCCACTGCACCAGGAACACCATCCTGTTTCATCCTCTGGTCTGTGCCAGTTGAAACGAAGGTCTGGTCCGTGAAATTTTCCAAACTGCTGCCGCACTCCCGTCCCACCCCGAACGCGGCCCCGTCGACCTCGCCCGGGAAAACAGTGGGTACGGCGCCCAAAGCCAGCAGCAGCCACGGCGGTGGCGGCCTGCTGTCCGGCCTGGTGGGGCGCCATTCCAGGCCACAAACGGCGCCCCGGCCGCGCCAGCCGCTGGACGGCACTGCCAGCCAGCGGGCGTCCGACGTGGCCTCCGCCATCCGCTACATGAACGCGAGCGCGGGACCGGCCTTTACCGCCCCGCTCCCCCGCCCCCGCAGCGGAACCGCCAGCGGCGCAAGCCCCTTCCGGGGCGCACCCGGCGATCCGGCAGGAGCCGCCGCCCGCAGCGCAGCCCGTACCGGATTCGGCACACGCGGAGGAGATCCAGGCCGACGAGAGCCCCGAGGTGCAAGCCGCGATGGCCCGACTGCAAGGCCGGACCCTGTTCACCATCGCCGAGGAGCCCGAGCTGGAGGCACAAGCGACGAGGGTCACCCTGCAGGATCTGTTCGATGCCGAGGACAAGGCGCGGGCCAAGGCACAGGCCAAGGCCCAGGCCAAGGCGCAAGCCCGCTTGCCGACCGCGGCGGCGGCCACCACCGCGCCGGCGCATGCCCCCTCCGGGGGAATCGCGCAGCGGCTGCGCCATTTCTTCCAACGGTCTTAGCCGGAGCGGGGCGACGCGGGCCATCCCCTGCCGGCCCCCCGCCAGAGCAATTCGATGCGCCGACGTGCCAGCGCCAGAAGGTTGATTGCCTCCGCAGCTATTGTTTTTATAGCAAACGCATTGCCTGGCCGTCCCCGTTCCCGTCCCCGCGCGGCAGCGTGACGGTGGCAACCAGACCGCCGCCTGGCGCATTGCCCAGCTGCAGGCTGCCGCCGTGGCGCTGCGCGATGTCGTGTGCGATCGACAGCCCCAGGCCCACGCCGCCGCTGTGCCGGTTGCGCGAGCCCTCCACGCGGTAGAAGGGCTGCATCACCCGGTCCAGCTCCTGCTCGGGCAGGCCGGGCCCGTGGTCGCGCACGGCGATGCGCACCGCGGCGCCATCGTCGCTCAGCGTGATCTCGGCGCCGCCGCCGTAGCGCACGGCGTTGCCCACCAGATTGCCGATACAGCGGCGCAGCGCGCCCACCCGCGCCGGCAGCGGCCGCGCGCTGCCCTGCAGCGTGACGGCGTGGCCGCAGTCCTGCGCGTCGTCCACCAGGCTCTGCAGCAGCGCCCCGATGTCCAGCGGCGCCACCGGCTCGGCATGGGCCACGCCGCGCAGGTGGTCGAGCGTGGCGGTGATCATGGCGTCCATCTCGCCGATGTCGCGGCAA
>NZ_BAAJYR010000446.1:0-2722 GCF_057546605.1 Acidovorax sp. KPB24-03
GGCGAACAGGCCGCCCAGCACGGCGCGGTAGTCGTTCAGAACGGGATAGTCGCGGTTCTGGAACAGGGTGGTGGCCGTCAGCGCCTGCTGCTCGCCCGCGATGCGCCCGCCCGCGATGCCCCCGCCCAGCACCCACATCACGCTGCCGTGGCCGTGGTCGGTGCCGCGGTTGCCGTTCTCGCGGAAGGTGCGGCCGAACTCGCTGATGGCGACGACCGTGGTGCGGTTCCACGCCGGCCCCATCTCGTCGGCGAAGGCCGCGAGGCCCCGGCCCAGCTCCTCGAAGCGGTTGGCCAGCGCGCCCGTAGCGTTGCCCTGGCCCACGTGCGTGTCCCACCCGCCCACGTCCACGAAGCCAAGGTTGTAGCGCGACTGCATCAGCCGGGCCATGCGGCGCGCCGTGCCTTCGAAGCCCTTGGTGCTCAGCGCGTTGCGGCTAGCGGCATCCATCTCGCCCTGCATGGTGCGCGCCACCTCGTCGCGCGTCTGAAAGCCCTCGGCCACGGCGGCGGCCAGCGGCGTGCCCCCGTACATCGAGGCGATCAGCCCGGCCTGCCGATCGTCGATGCCAGGCTTGGCCGCGCCCGCGGCGCCCAGGGCGGTGTTGGGCACGTCATAGCCGCCACGCAGCACCAGCGGCAGCGTGTCGGCCCGCACGAGGAAGCTCCCCCCGGGGCCTTCCTTGAACACGGTGGCCTCGATCTCCGCGATGCCGTTCTGCTGCAGGTACTGCAGCGTCCAGAAGCGCTCCATGCCGGCCTGGTAGCCGTTGTAGGCGCTGTAGGCCGCATCGAAGCTGCTGATGACGGAGAACAGGTCCGCGTCCTTGGGCTTGAACGGCGCGGCCAGCGCGGCGGTCTTGCCGTGGCGCACGCACGCGATGATCTGCCACTGGTTCACCAGGTCCACGTAGCGGCGCAGCGGCGAGGTCGCCCAGGCGTAGCTCTTGACGCCGATGCCCGCGTGCGGCAGCGCCTTGGTGCCCATGCGCACCTTCACGCCGGGCGCCAGGCTGGCCTGGCTGCGGTAGATGCCGGGCACGCCGTGGTCGGCCAGCAGGCCGCCCCAGGTGCTGTTGGCCACGATGGCGGCCTCGGCCACGATCAGGTCCAGCGGGGCGCCGCGCCGGCGCGTGGTGATCGAGACGGTCTCGCGGCCCTGCGGCTCGGCGCCGTCGTTGCCGGTGAGGCGGAAGTTGTAGTCCGGCCGGTTGAAGGTCTCGGGCTTGCCGCGCACCACCTCGCGCTGGGCCTTGAGGCTTTGGGCCAGGCGGTACAGAAACGATAGCTGCCCGCGCAGCTCCAGCAAGCGCTGGGGGGCTTCCGGGGCCTGCACCGTGGGGTCGGTCAGCCAGGCTTCGGTGACGATGTGGTCCAGCTGGTCGTGGCGCAGGTTGGCCGCCACGGGCACGCGTTCCAGCTTGGTTTCGGTGCCGGTGACTTCGAGCGTGGCCTCGTCGATGGTCACGTAGAGCGACACGGCCGGGTTGGCGCGGCCTTCGTCCAGGGTGTAGATCTTCACCACCTCGTCGGGCAGCATGGTGATCTTGTAGCCGGGCATGTACACCGTGGACAGGCGGTTGCGCCCCAGCTGGTCGAGCGGCGTGCCCGGCACGATGGCCAGGCCCGGCGCCGCGATGTGGATGCCCAGCACCACGGTGCCCGTACCCAGGCCCTGCACCGACAGCGCGTCGTCGATCTCGGTCGTCTGGGAGTCGTCGATGGAATACGCCTGCACGGGCGCCAGCGGCAGGTCCTCGGGCGGCTGCGGCGCGGTGATCGCCGCAAAGCCCGTGCCCTTGGGAAAGTTGTCGAACAGGAAGCGCTTCCAGTGGAACTGGTAGGCCGAGTCGATGGCGCCGGCCCGCTGCAGCAGATCGAGCGGGGGCAGGTGGGTGGCGCGGCTGGCCTCCACCACGGCCTTGTACTCGGGCGCGTTCTTGTCGGGGCGGAACAGGATCTTGTAGAGCTGCTCGCGGATGGGCTGCGGGCATTCGCCCCGGCCGAGTTGCTCGGCCCAGTCGGCGATCTGCTGCAGCACGAGCTTCTTTTTCTCGATGGCGGCCAGCGCCTGCTGCAGGATCTCGGCCGGCGCCTTCTTGAAGCGGCCCTTGCCCGCGCGGCGGAAGTAGTGCGGCGCCTCGTACAGCGCGAACAGCGCGCCGGCCTGCTGGACGAGGGTGGCGTTCTCGGAGAAATAGTCCCGCGCCAGGTCGGCGAAGCCGAATTCGTCCTCGGGGGCGAACTCCCAGGCCAGGTCGAGCTCGATCGACGCGGCCACGGCCTGCGCCTGGGCGAGCATCTCGGCCGGGGCGGGTTTTTCGAACCGGATCAGCAGGTGGGCGGCCTTGACCTTCACCCGTTTGCCCGAGTCGAGCTCGATCTGGGCGGAGCTTTCGGCCTCGGAAAGGATGCGTCCGGCGAGAAATTTGCCGGCTTCTTCAAACAATGCATGCATGGGCGGGATTGTCCCATGGGCGCCCGAGGGGCCGACCGGACGGCCCTGCCTATGATCGGCCCTTTGCCTTGGCCAACCGCCCCATGCCTTTGTTCAACGCTTTTGCCGCCGCGCTGGCCACCGTGGCCGTGGCGCTGCCGTTCCTGTTCGCGCACACCCAGGCGCCGCTGTCCAATTTCTGGCCGCTGATGGTGTCGGGCGCGTGCGCCCTCGTGCTGGCGGGCCTGGCGATCAGCGCGGCCCGGGTGCCGCCGGCCCGGGGCGG
>NZ_BAAJYR010000447.1:0-2713 GCF_057546605.1 Acidovorax sp. KPB24-03
CCGCCGGCGCGGCCGCCCACCCCCCGATTTGAAGGACACCACCATGCAGTCATCCAACCTCCGCCGAACCTCCACCCTGGCCGCTGCCCTGCTCGCCGCCGGCCTGCTGGCCGCCTGCGCGTCGCCCGGCCCCCTACCGGCCGTGGAGCAGGCCCGCTCCGCCGTGAACCGCGCCGCCACCGATCCGGCCGTGAACCAATATGCGCAACTCGAACTGAAGGCCGCCACCGACACGCTGGCCCGCGCCGACCATGTGCTGCGCGACGAGAAGGACGAGTCCGAAGCCAACCACCTGGCCTACCTGGCCACGCAGCGCGCCGCCATCGCCACGAACACGGCCCAGGCCCGCCGCCTGGACGCCGAGATCAAGCAGGCTGGCAGCGAGACCGACCGCCTGCGCCTGGAAGCGCGCACCCGCGAGGCCGAAGCCTCGGCCCGCAATGCGCAGGTCGCCCAGGCCCGAGCCATGACAGCCGAGCAACTCGCCGCGCAGCAGCAGGCGCAAGCCCGGGCCGCGCAGGACCGCGTGCGCCAGCTCGAAGCGCAGCTGCGCGAGATCGAAGGCCAGCAGACCGAGCGCGGCCTGCTGGTCACGCTGGGCGATGTGCTGTTCGCCTTCAACAAGGCCGACCTGTCGGCCCAGGCCGGTCCGCGCCTGGACAAGCTGGCCAACTTCCTCAAGCAGTTCCCTGAGCGCAAGCTGCTGATCGAGGGCTACACCGACAGCGTGGGCTCGGACAGCTACAACCAGGAACTGTCGGAGCGCCGCGCCCAGGCCGTGCGTGACGCGCTGGTGCAGCGCGGCGTGGACACCAGCCGCATCACGGCACGCGGCTACGGCAAGTCCTACCCCGTGGCCGAGAACGGCTCGCCCGAAGGCCGCGCCATGAACCGCCGCGTCGAGATCGTGATCGCCGACGCACAGGGCAACCTCAAGGGCCGTTAAAGTCCGACCGATCCGCGGGCGGGACACCGCCCGCACCGACCGCCGCCGTTTCCCTGCATCTGCCGGGCACGGCGGCTTTCTTTCGTCTCCCACCCTTTCTGGATCCGATCCGCCATGCACCCTGACTTGCCCGATGCCGCACGCCATGTGCTGACCTTCTGGTTCGAGGAAACCACGCCCCAGCAATGGTTCGCCAAGGACGCGGCGTTCGACGCCGCCATCCGCGACCGCTTCGCCCGCCTGCACCACGAGGCGGCGCAAGCCGAGCTGTGGGACTGGCGCGCCACGCCGCAGGGCCGGCTGGCGGAGGTGATCGTGCTGGACCAGTTCTCCCGCAACCTGCACCGCGACAGCGCCCAGGCGTTCGCGCACGACGGCATGGCCCTGGTGCTCGCGCAGGAGGCGATGGCGGCCCAGGCCGACGCCGCCTTGCCGCCCGCGTGGCGCGCGTTTCTCTACATGCCTTACATGCACAGCGAGTCCGCTGCGGTGCAGGCGCGATCGGTCGCGCTGTTCACGCAGCTCGGCAACGCCAACAACCTGGACTTCGCGGTGCGGCACCGGGACATCGTGGCGCGCTTCGGCCGCTTTCCGCACCGCAACGCCGTGCTGGGCCGCCCTTCGACGCCGCAGGAGACGGCCTTCCTGCAGGAGCCCGGCAGCGCGTTCTGAGGGGGTGCTGCCGGGCGCCCCTCAGCGCCCCTCAGCGCCCCTGCATTTCGGTGAAGCCCTTGGCAGCCTCCTGCACATCGGGCGGGAAGTCCGACATCTCCTGGATCTGCCGCACCTCGATGGTTTCGTTGCCCGACGCCGGGCAGCGCGAGGCCCAGGCGATCGCTTCCTCCCGGGAGGCCACCTCAATGATCCAGAACCCGCCCAGCACCTCGGCCACGCCGGGAAACGGCCCGGGCTGCACCTGGGGGGGCGCCGCCTTCGAAGGTGATGCGCACGCCCGCCGACGGCGGGTGCAGGCCTTCCAGCGACCGCAGCACGCCGGCGGCCTGCAGGCTTTCGTTGTAGGCCATCATGGCCGCGACGGCATCGGCCTCGGGCACGGTGCCGGGCGCGGCGGATTCGTAGCCGTGGGGAATCATCAAGAGCATGAATCGCATGGCGGTGCCTCCGGGGCAGGGGTCAGGACTCGGTGGGGGGAATGGCGCCGGGCTCCATGAACATGACTTCCCACAGGTGCCCGTCCGGGTCTTCGAAGCCGTGCTGGTACATGAAGCCGTGGTCCTGCGCCGCGCGCGGCGCCTTGCCGCCGGCGGCGACCGCCTGGCGCACGATCTCGTCCACGGCCGCCCGGCTGTCGCGCGACAGGCAGATCAACACTTCGGTGGAGCGATGCGCGTCGCTCACGGGTTTGTCGGTGAAGGTCTGGAAGAACGGCTGCGTGAGCAGCATGACGAAGCTGTGCTCGCCCACGATCATGCAGGTGGCCTTGTCGTCGGTGAACCGCGGGTCGAAGCGAAAACCCAGCGCGGTGAAGAACGCGACGGACCGGGACAGGTCCTGGATGGGCAGGTTCACGAACATCTGGGTGGCCATGGACATCTCCAAAAAAGGACGGGGCTTGTGTACGCCGTTCAAAAACCTTAGCAGACACAATGGACAGCGTCCACATCGACAAACCCGCATGACCGAACCCGCCCCGCAGGCCCCGAACCCGCCCCCCAACGCCATGCCCCCGCGCCAGACCTACCGCCACGGGGGATTTGCGCCGCGCCCTGCTGGACGCGGGCGTGGCGCTGGCGCGCGAGGGGGCCC
>NZ_BAAJYR010000448.1:0-2700 GCF_057546605.1 Acidovorax sp. KPB24-03
CCACCGACATCCTGGCGCGCGCCGTGGCGCCCGAGCTGGGCCGCGCCTTCGGCCAGCAGTTCATCGTGGACAACCGGGGCGGCGCGGGCGGCAACATCGGCGCCGAGGTGGTCGCCAAGTCGCCGGCCGACGGCTACACGCTGCTGATGGGCACGGTCGGCACGCACGGCATCAACCGCGCGCTGTACAACCGCTTGCCCTACGACCCCATCAAGGACTTCGTGCCCATCACCCTCGTGGCGGCCGTGCCCAACGTGATGGAGATCAATGCCGACAAGGCGCGCACGCTGGGCATCCAGTCGGTGCCCGACTTCATCCGCTACGCCAAGGCGCACCCCGGCCAGCTGAACATGGCATCGAGCGGCAACGGCACCTCGATCCACCTGGCCGGCGAGCTGTTCAAGAGCATGACCGGCACCTACATGCTGCACATGCCCTACCGCGGCTCCGGCCCCGCGCTGCTGGACCTGGTGGGCGGCAACATGGACGTGATGTTCGACAACCTGCCGTCTTCCATGGCGCAGATCAAGGCCGGCAAGCTCAAGGCCCTGGCCGTGACCAGCGCCCACCGCTCACCCGCCCTGCCCGACGTGCCCACGGTGGAGGAAGTCGGCGGCCCGGATCTCAAGGGCTACGAGGCCAGCTCGTGGTTCGGCCTGCTCGCCCCCGCCGGGACCCCGCCCGAGATCGTGGCCCGCATCCAGCAGGAAACCGCCAAGGCCCTGGCCACCCCGGCCGTCAAGGAGCGCCTGCTGGCGCAGGGCGCGATCCCCGGCGGCAACTCGCCGGCCGACTTCGCCAAACACATCGACAGCGAACACCGCAAGTGGGCGCAGGTGGTGAAGGCGTCGGGCGCAAAGGTGGATTGAGCCGCGGTGGCGCGGCCGCACGCCTCCCGGTGGGCGTTCAGTACGCGCTGACCGCCCGGGCGATCAACCCATCCGGATAGGGCTGCATGCCGTTTTCCAGCTGCACGATGGTGCGCATGACCGGCGGCAGGGTCGCGGCGTTCAGGCAGATGAAGGCGTGGGGGCTGATGTCCAGGCTGCCGGCGACCTGCCGCACGTAGTCGCAGGGATCGCACTCGCCGCAGGCTGCCCAGCGGCGGATGATGCCGTCGATGGTGCACAGCTGGTACTTGGCCTGGTAGTTGCGCAGCAGCAGGGCCATGGCGCGCAGGCCCCAGTACGGCTCGCAGAACACCACGAACCGGGGGTCGGCCGACTGGTCCTCGGCCATGCCGCGCCAGCCGATGTGGTTGCGCACGATGTTGCCGGGATTGTGGTTGCGGATGCCGCGCGGAACGAGAGTCAACATGAAAAGCGGTGAGAACGCAGGATATGGTGCCCACGGTGGGGCGCTGGGCCCGGGTCTCGCGTCACGGTCGCTCGACCCCTGGCTTCGGACTCGAACTGTAGGTGCCCGGGTCCTGAAATTCACGCTTTCCACGCCGCGCTGAAGCAGGATTCAGAACTTTTAAGGTCGGGCCGGCCCGATCGGCACCACGGGTGCCGCGCTGCGGAAATTCGAAACGTTCTCGCCTGAAAAATCCGGCATGCCGGCCCCGATCCTGGCCTTCACTTCCTCCGCCAGGAGGGACTTGCGTGCCGCGGCCGACGCCCGCGTGCCCGGCCTCATGGCGGCCTGCCGCAGCGCCGGTCCGGCCTGGTTCACCAGACCACGTCGTGCCCTTCCGCGGCGCTGCGTTGGAGCATGTCGATGATCGGCGCCGCGCGCTGGCGCAGGCGCACGGTGTCGGGGCGCTCGCCCGCATCGTCGTCCTCGCTGCCCGGCGCCTCGCCGGCATCGGACCGACCCTTGGCGTCGTCGGCTGCGACGGCGGCTTCCAGTGCCTGGAGCGCGGCGGGGATCTGCGCGGCGGTGACGATGCCGTGCGGGTCGGTGCCCTTGCCCATGATCTGCAGCAGCTGGCGGCCGTTGGCCTCCAGCATGATGACGTCGGCGGTGGCGCGGGATTTGAACTTGTACAGCATGGGTGGCGAGGGTCCTTGGTAAGGGTGGGTGGGTAGGTAGGTAGGGGTGATGGGGTGGCTTGCAGCCGTCAATGCCCGGCCGGGCCGGTGCGTGAATGCATGTAGTCGCGGGTGAAAGGATAGTCCGACTGGGCCCCGCGCAGGGCGCCGGTGGCCAGGTCGCCGTCGGGCCGCGCGGCCAGCATCTGGTGCAGGGCCATCCAGCCGCGCTCGAATCCCATGGCGCTGCCGGCCAGGTAGAGGCGGTAGGCGCGCAGGGCACGCTCGCCCTGCGGCGCGCCGACCCCGGCCGAGAGCACGCGCAGCGCTTCCTGCAGCCGCGCCTCCAGCGCGTCGGACCAGGCCCAGAGCGTGCGCGCGTAGTGCGGGCGCAGGTTCTCGGTGTCCACCATCTCCAGGCCGCTGGCCGCCAGATCGTGCAGCACGGCGCTCACATGCAGCAGCTCGCCGCCCGGGAAGATGTACTTTTCGATGAAGTCGCCCAGTCCCGCGCCCAGCTGCGCGTTGTCCACGCCGCCCGAGGTGATGCCGTGGTTGAGCAGCAGCCCGCCGGGCCGCAAAAGCCGGCGCACGGTGGCGAAGTAATCGGGCATGTGCGCGCGGCCCACGTGCTCGAACATGCCCACCGAGGCGATGCGGTCGAACGGCGCGGGCTCGGGGTGCTGCAGTTCGCGGTAGTCGCGCAGTTCCATGCGCACGCGGCCCG
>NZ_BAAJYR010000449.1:0-2700 GCF_057546605.1 Acidovorax sp. KPB24-03
CGCGCAGGCGCGCGGGGCCCAGGGCCTCGCCCACCGCGCCCGGGTGCACCTCGGGCAGGAACAGGCGGATGCGGAACAGCGCGCCCTCGCCCCGGCGTGCTGGTCACCGTCATCTCGCCGCCCATCAGTTCGGTGAGCATCTTGGCGATGGTGAGCCCCAGGCCCGCGCCGGGGGCGCGGCGCCCTGGCTGCTGGCCGCGCCGCGCGCGAAGGGCTCGAAGATGCTGGCGCGCTCGGCCTCGGTCAGGCCCGGACCGCTGTCCTCGATTTCGATCAGGGCCAGCTCGCGCGCGTGCCGCACCGCCAGCCGCACATGGCCGCTGGCGGTGAACTTGATGGCGTTGCCGATGAGGTTGATGAGGATCTGGCGCACGCGCTTGTCATCGCCACGCACCCACTCGGGCAAGGTGCCCTGCGGCTCGAAGCGGAACGCCAGCCCCTTGGCGCGCGCCTGCGGCTCGAACATGTCGCACATCTCGTGCAGGCAGTCGGCAAAGCGCATGGGCCGCACCTGCAGCGTGAGCTTGCCGCTTTCGATGCGGGCGATGTCCAGCGTGCCCTCGATGAGCGACAGCAAATGCTCGCCGCCGCGGCGGATCACGCTCACGGCCTGCTGGCGGTGCGGCGGCACGGCGGCGTCCTCGCCCATGAGCTGGGCATAGCCCAGGATGCTGTTGAGCGGCGTGCGCAGTTCGTGGCTGATGGCGCTGATGTAGCGGCTCTTGGCCTGGTTGGCCTGATCGGCCAGCAGCCGGGCGCCCTCGGCCTCCTCGCGCGCTTCCTCGGCCACGCCGCGCGCCTGCTCGGCCTGCGAGCGCGCGTGCTCGGCGATGCGGCGGGCCTCCTGCAGGGCCTGGTCGGTCTGGCGGTGCAGGTGGATCTCGCGCTGCAGCAGGTGGGTCTGGCGGTTGGATTCCTCCTGCGCGACCTTGCGGCTCTTGTGCGCCAGCACCAGCCACCATGCCACGATGCCCGAGATGACCAGCAGCGCCAGATAGGCCTTGAGCAGCCCCGAGCGCAGCGCGGCATGCGTGCCCGGCACGGCGGCGATGCCCGGGCCGCTGTCGGGCGCCAGGGGGGTGAGCGTCTGCAGCTCCTGGTGGTAGAACAGCCCGAACACCGCGGCCAGCAGCGGGGCGATCACCAGCATCAGCAGCAGGAAGTGGCCCAGGCCCGTGTCGAGCATGCGCCACACCCGCCGCGGCAGCACCCAGCGCAGGGCCGCGCTCCACTGCACGGCCAAGTGCGCGTGGGGCTTGCACATGTCGCCGCAGCGCGCATCCAGCGTGCAGCACAGCGAGCAGATGGTGCCGCGGTAGGCGGGGCATTGCGCCATGTCGGGCGCCTCGTACTCGCGCTCGCACACCACGCAGCGCTGCACCGCCCAGGCCCCGGGCGTGCCCACGGCCGGCGCCTGGGCACCGGCGGGCCGGGCCAGGTAGTAGCGCCCGCGCGTGGCCCAGGCGATGAGCGGCGCCGCGACGAAGGCCGTCACCATGGCGATCACGGCCGAGAACGCCTGCGCCAGCGGCCCGAACAGCCCCAGGTGCGCCACGATGGACAGCCCCGAAGCCAGCGCCATGGCCCCCACGCCCACCGGGTTGATGTCGTACAGGTGCGCGCGCTTGAACTCGATGCCCCGGGGCGACAGGCCCAGCGGCTTGTTCACCACCAGGTCGGCCACCACCGCCATCATCCAGGCGATGGCGAGGTTGGAATACAGCCCCAGCACCTGTCCCAGCGCCTTGAACACGTTCATCTCCATGAGCATGAACGCGATGAGCGTGTTGAACACCACCCACACCACCCGCCCCGGGTGGCTGTGCGTCAGGCGCGAGAAGAAATTGCTCCACGCCAGCGAGCCGGCGTAGGCGTTGGTCACGTTGATCTTGATCTGCGAGACGACGACGAACAGCGCCGTGGCCGCCACCGCCCAGCCGTAGTGCGGGAACACGTATTCGTACGCCGCCAGGTACATCTGGTTCGGGTCCACCGCGCGCTCCACGGGCACCATGTGGCTGATCGCCAGGTATGCCAGCAGCGCGCCGCCCAGCATCTTGACCACGCCCAGCACCACCCAGCCCGGCCCGCCGGCCAGCACCCCGAGCCACCAGCGCCAGCGGTTGGCCGGCGTGCGCGCGGGCATGAAGCGCAGGTAGTCGGCCTGCTCGCCCATCTGGGTGATGAGGGCGATGCCCACGGTGAGCGCCGCACCAAACAGGGGCAGGTTGAACATGGAGACCGCACCGGATTCACCGCCGTAGTGCATCACCCCGGTGAATGCACCAGGATCGCGCACCAGCACGTACACGAACGGCACCACCAGCATCACCAGCCACAGCGGCTGCGTCCAGACCTGCAGCCGGCTGATGGCCGACACCCCGTGCGTGACCAGCGGGATCACCGCCAGCGCGCAGATGAGGTAGCCCCAGCGCGGCGGGATGTCCAGCGCCAGCTCCAGCGCATAGGCCATCACGGCCGCCTCCAGCGCGAAGAAGATGAAGGTGAGTGGCGTAGATCAGCGAGGTGATGGTCGAGCCCGGATGTAGCCGAAGCCCGCCCCCGGCGCCGTGAGGCCAGGTCCATGCCACGCCGTAGCGCGCGGCTGTACGACCGGCTTGGACTGGCAAGGCCCCGGCCCAAGGGAAACGAGTCGACTGGAGACCCCCCCCAGTTGGGTCCCGTCAAACCAGGATTGGG
>NZ_BAAJYR010000450.1:0-2690 GCF_057546605.1 Acidovorax sp. KPB24-03
AAGGCGACGGCGGAGTGACCCCGGGGGCCGGAGCGGGCGCGGTGCCCGCTTTCCCGGCCGTCCCCTGCGCGCACGGCGGCCCCGCTGTCGCGCCCTTTTTCTGGAGAAAGACCATGCGCATCGAGACTCTGATCCCCCGTTTTTCCTGGGCCCGCCGGGCCGCGGGCTTCGGCCTGGCCTTTGCGCTGTCGGCAGGCGCCGTGCATGCGCAGAGCGAGGTGTCCGTCGGCCTGTCGCTGCTGCCCGTGGCCTCGGTGGTGGGCACCGCTTCGGTGGCGTCCACGGCCGCCGGGGCGGTGGCGGCCGTTCCCGTCGCGTTGTCGGTGGGCGGCGCGATCCTTACCGTGAAGGCCGTGGAGGCGTCGGCCAACGGCACCGTGTATGTGCTGGAGCGGGCGTCCGATGGCGCGCAGGTGAGCGTGGAGGTGGCCGGCCGCGCGGCCTCCGGCACGGTCCATGCCGTGGGGTCGGCGGTGGCCTGCAGCGTGATCGGCACCGGCGTTGTCCTGTCGGTGGCGGGCGAGGCGCTGGCCTTCGTGCCCAATGCCCTGGGCCGTGCGCTGCTCTACAACGAGCGGCTGTGAGGGGGCGGACCATGCGCAGGCGGGCCCTGGCCGCTCTGGCGGCGGTTGCTCTCGCCGGAACCGGCGCCGCGCACGCGGGCCGATCGTGCGAGGCGCGCAAGCCGACCCCGCAGCTCATCGAGCGCGGCATGGATCTGGCCGCCCGCACGGCCCGTGCCCTGGACGCGGAGCACGCCCGCTCGGGCACCCAGGTGGTGGTCCTGGCGCGTGCGGGGCAGGACCTGTCCCGGTACGGGTTGCGCTACTCGCACCTGGGCTGGGCCTACCGCACGCCGCAGGGGCCGTGGCGCGTGGTGCACAAGCTCAACGAGTGCGGCACCGCGGTGGGCGTGGTGTACCGGCAGGGGCTGGGCGAGTTCTTTCTCGACGACCTGTGGCGCTACGAGGCCGTGTGGGCCGTGCCCACGCCCGAGGTGCAGCAGCGGATGATGGCCGTGCTCGCCGACCGCACGCGCGCCACGGCCATGCACCAGCGGCCCTACAGCATGGTGAGCTACGCCTGGGGCACGAAGTACCAGCAGTCGAACCAGTGGGCGATGGAGACGCTGGCCGCGGCCATGGAGCCCGGCACCGTGCTCCGGCGCGACCAAGCGCAGGCCTGGCTGCGCTACAAGGGGTACGAGCCGACCGTGCTCAAGGTCGGCGCGCTCACGCGGCTGGGCGGGCGGGTGACGGCGGCGAACGTGGCGTTCGACGACCACCCGGACAGCGAGCGCTTCGCCAACCGCATCGCCACGGTGACCGTGGACTCGGCCCTGGCGTGGCTGCAGCGCGCGCAACTGGCATCGGCCCCGGTGGCGCTGCCGCCGCCGTGACGCCAACACGGGTTTATAGTCAAAAGCCGCTGATGCCGGGATATTGATTGTCTTTGTTGCTATCAAATGAATAGTATTTCAATGCCGAGGAGCTGGTCATGAGCAAATCCCTTCGCCTGTCGGAAAAATGGTTCCGCCGGGGCCTGTGGCTGGTGTCGCTGGTGTTCGCCAGCTTCCTGATCGGGCTGGGCGGCACCGTCGTGGACGACCTGCCCAAGGTCGAGGCCACGCTGCAGCTCGACGATTTCCTGGACCGCCCTGCCGCGGAGATGCTGCGCGCCCAGGTGCGCAACGCGCAGCAGGCCGAGGAGAGCGCGGAGACGGCGCTCGACCAGGCCCGCCTGCAGCGCGCCAAGTCGCGCAGCGAGACCGCGGCGGAGCGCGAGACCTTCAACAACTGGCTGGCCACGCGCAGCGCCACGCAGCAGTCCGAACACAACCCCGAGGTGGTGCAGCGCACGCAGGCGCTGGACCGGCTCCAGCTGCGCGAGCGCCAGACCCAGCAGGCGGTCGAAGCGCAGCAGCAGGCCGCGCTCGATGCGCGCCAGGCGGCCACGGCCGCGCAGCAACGGCTGGCCGCGCTGGAAAAGGAGGGCTACGAGCGCATGGCCGTGCAGCAGCGCAAGGTGCAGCTGCGCGTGTTCCTGTACCGGCTGGCGCTCACGCTGCCGCTGCTGGTGGTGGCCGGCTGGCTGTTCGTGAAGAAGCGCAAGGGCACCTACTGGCCGTTCGTGTGGGGCTTCATCTTCTTCGCGCTGTTCGCGTTCTTCGTGGAGCTGGTGCCCTACCTGCCCAGCTACGGCGGCTATGTGCGCTACGTGGTCGGCATCGTCGTGACCGCGCTGGTCGGGCGCTACGCCATCGTGGCGCTCAACCGCTACCTGGAGCGCCAGAAGCGGGCCGAGGCGCTGCCCGACCAGGAGCGCCGCAAGGAACTGAGCTACGACGTCGCCCTGGCGCGCCTGGCCAAGGGCGTGTGCCCTGGGTGCGAGCGGCCGGTGGACCTGAAGGACCCCACCATCGACTTCTGCCCCCACTGCGGCATCGGGCTGTTCGACCACTGCGGCGCTTGCAACATCCGCAAGAGCGCATTCGCCCGGTTCTGCCATGCCTGCGGCGCAGGCGCGGGTCGGGGGCTGCTGCCCGGCAGCGACTCGGACGCCAGTGCGGCGGCGGTGCCGCACGCCGCCGGGCCATTGGCCGGTGGCCCGGCCCCGGCGGGACCGCTCTAAAGGATCGGCTTGAAAGGGCGCTGGTACGCGGGTGGCGTGGCGCCTCAGCCGCCCATCAC
>NZ_BAAJYR010000451.1:0-2684 GCF_057546605.1 Acidovorax sp. KPB24-03
CGCTCACGCCCGAGGCGTCGATGAGCGTCTTGATCTCCTTGGCGCCGGTGGCGCTGCGGTGCGCCCAGGCTGCGCACCTCGCTCGCCACGACGGCGAAGCCCCGGCCGTTCCTCGCCGGCACGGGGCGGCTTCCACGGCCGCGTTCAGCGCCAGGATGTTGGTCTGGAAGGCGATGCCGTCGATCACGCCGATGATGTCCACGATCTTGCGGGCCGAGGCATCGATGCCGCCCATGGTCTTCACGACCTGGCCCACCACGGTGCCGCCGTGCGTGGCGATCTCCGAGGCGCCCGTGGCCAGCGTGTTGGCCTGGCGCGCGTTCTCGGCGTTCTGCTGCACCGTGGCGGTGAGCTGCTCCATGGCGGCCGCCGTCTCCTCCAGCGAACTGGCCTGCTGCTCGGTGCGCGAGGACAGGTCCTGGTTGCCGCTGGCGATCTCGCTGGTGGCCAGGCGCACGGATTCGGACGAGGCGCGGATCTGCACCAGCACCGCCGCGATCTTGTCCACGAAGTGGTTGAAGGCGCTGGCGATCTGGGTGAGTTCGTCGCTGCCGTGGGTGGACAGGCGGCGCGTCAGGTCGCCGTCGCCCGAGGCGATGTCTTCCAGCGCATCGCGCACCACGCCCAGGCGGCGCAGCTGGTGGCTCACGGCCACGGTGACCAGCGCGACGGCGGCCACCACGCTCAGCAGGGTGATGACGATGGCCACTTTCAGCAGCGCGCTGACCGATTGCGTGGCCTCGGCGCGGTCGATGGCGATGGCCAGCGTCCAGGGCGTGCCCTGCACCTTGGCGGCGTAGAGCATCTGTTCGGCGCCGTCGATCTGCACGTCGGTGCGCTCGTTGCGCTCGGCCAGGCGCTTGATGAGCGCGGCGTCCAAGCTGCCCGAGATGTCGGAGACGGGCTTGAGCGCCATGCCGGGCTTTGCATACGCCAGGATCTTGCTGTCGCCGTCCAGCAGGAAGGCGAAGCTCTTGGCGATCGGGTGGATGGCGTTGACCTTGGCGGTCACCGAATCCAGGTAGATGTCGGTGGCCACCACGGCCGTGGGCTGGCCGGCCGGGCCGGCGGGCTCGGCGAAGGTGATGGTCAGCTTGCCGCTGCTCGCGCCCACGTAGGCGGGGGTGATGACCGGGCCGCCCGCCTGTGCCGCCTGCTTGTACCAGGGGCGCGAAGTGCCGTCGTACCCGTCCGGCACCTTGGTGAGCGCCATGTGGCGCTTGTCGGCATAGGTGAAGTACACCAGGTCGAACGCGCCGGCCTGCTTGATGGCGCGCAGCATGGGCAGCGGGTCCGGCTGCTCGGTGGCGACCTTGAGGGACGAGGTGATCCGCTGTTTTTCGCGCACCCATTCGGCCACTTCGTCGGCATGCAGGCGGGTGAGCCCGCCGACGTGCTCGTCCAGCTGCGCCAGCGTGTCGTTGCGCACCACGAAGAAGGTCACCAGCGCCAGGGCCAGCAGAGAGAGCACGGTGATGGCGACGCAGATGCCGATGAGGCGCGCACGCAGGCTTTTGAACATGGGGTACCTTTGCAATTGGATACACACAAGGGTTCATTCTGACCATCGGTTGACGCATCTCAAATGCCAAGCCGGCGGTTCTGCTAGGTGGAAACCCTGATGCCCGGATTCGCCCGAATTCGCCGGGCTTCCCGCATGCCCTGCCGCGCCCTTGCCGGGCGGCGGGGGCCTTCGGCGCCGCAACGGGGCTGCCAGCGCGTATCCTCGGGGCCGTCTATGAACCAACTGCAACTTTTCCTGCCCTGCGCCGCTGGCGTCGAGGGTTTTCTGGCCGACGAGGTGCACGGCATCACCGGCCTGACCGGCCAGGACCTGCTCACCGGCCGGGGCGGCGTGCTGCTGCGGGCCTCCTGGCGCGACGCGCTGATGCTCAACCTGCACAGCCGCCTCGCGCAGCGCGTGCTGGTGCAGCTCGGCCACCGGCCATACCGCTCCGAGAACGACCTGTACGCCGCCGCGAGCGAGGTCGCCTGGGAGATCTGGTTCACCCCGCGCCAGAGCTTCAAGATCGATGTCACCGCCCAGCACAGCCCGCTCACCAGCCTGAACTTCGCCGCGCTGCGCGTGAAGGACGCGGTGGCCGACCGCTTTCGCGCCAAGACCGGCGTGCGCCCGGACGTGGACACCCAGTGGCCCGACGTGCGCATCCACCTGCACCTGACCACCGACGAGGCCACGGTGTACATCGACACCTCGGGCGAGCCGCTGTTCAAGCGCGGCTGGCGCGAGGACAAGGGCGACGCCCCGCTCAAGGAAACCCTGGCCGCCGCCATGATCGCGGCCACCGGCTGGGACCCGCAGGGCGACGTGCCGCTGTACGACCCCTGCTGCGGCAGCGGCACCGTGCTGATCGAGGCGGCGCAGATGGCCTGCCACATCCCCGCCGGCATGCAGCGGCGGTTCGCCTTCGAGAAGCTGCTGCCGTTCCAGGCCCATGTCTGGTCTGCTATCAAAAATGAAGCAGAGCAGGCCATCAAACCGCCGGCAGTGGGCATCTTCGGCTCGGACGTGTCGCACCGCATGGTGGACTTCGCCCAGCGCAACGCCGAGCGCGCGGGCGTGGCCCAGGCCATCGAGCTGCGCGGCGGCGACGCGCTGCAGCGCATGCCGCCCACGCCCAGCCCGGCGTGATGCTGCTGAACCCGCCCTACGGCGAGCGCAT
>NZ_BAAJYR010000452.1:0-2679 GCF_057546605.1 Acidovorax sp. KPB24-03
CCAGGCGCTGGATCTCGCGCTCCTCGGCCTCGGGCAGGCCGCTCGGGCAGTGGTACTGCGTGACGTCGGTGAAATACTTGTTCTGGTAGTCGTAGTTGCCGGCCGGCGCCACGATGCGGATCACCGGCAGCGCATGCGCATCCGCCCCCTGGCCCAGCACCGGGCAGGTGGTCTCGTCGCCTTCGATGAATTCCTCGCACAGCACTTCGGGGTCGTAGCGGGAGGCCAGCAGGTAGGCCTGTTCGCACTGCCCGGGCGAGGTCACCTTGGTCAGGCCGATGGTGGAGCCTTCGCGCGAGGGCTTGACGATCATCGGCGCGCCCAGCGCCTGCAGCGCCTGCGCGGTCTCGGCGGCGCTCGACACCAGGCGCCAGTCCGGCGTGGGCAGCCCCTCGAAGCGCCAGATGCGCTTGGTCATGATCTTGTCCATCGCGATGCTGGACGCCATCACGCCGGGGCCGGTGTACGGAATGCCGAGCAGCTCGAGCGCGCCCTGCACCGTGCCGTCCTCGCCATGGCGGCCGTGCAGGGCGATGAAGCAGCGCGCATAGCCGCCGTGCCGCAGCTCGGACAGGTCGGTCTGGGATGGGTCGAACGCATGCGCGTCCACGCCGCGGGCGCGCAGCGCCTGCAGCACGCCGCCGCCGGACATCAGCGAGACCTCGCGCTCGGCGGACGAGCCGCCCATCAGCACCGCGACCTTGCCCAGGGCGCGCACGTCGATGGCGGGGGTGTCTTCGTGGCTCATCGCGCGACCTCCGCCAACGCTGGCGCTTCTTCTTTCTGCAGCATTTCCACCACCTTCGCCGGCACGGCGCCGATGGAGCCCGCGCCCATGCACAGCACCACGTCGCCGTCCCGGGCGTTGTCCACGATCGCCTGCGCGAGCAGGGCCACGTCGTCCACGAACACCGGCTCGACCTTGCCCGCCACGCGCAGGGCGCGCGTGAGCGACCGGCCGTCGGCGGCGACGATGGGCGCCTCGCCGGCGGCATACACCTCGGTCAGCAGCACGGCGTCCGCACTGCCCATGACCTTCACGAAATCCTCGAAGCAGTCGCGCGTGCGGCTGTAGCGGTGCGGCTGGAACGCCAGCACCAAGCGCCGGCCCGGGAAGGCACCGCGCGCCGCGGCCAGCGTGGCCGTCATCTCGACCGGGTGGTGGCCGTAGTCCTCGATCAGCGCGAACCTGCCGCCCCCCGGCGCGGCGATGTCGCCGTAGCGCTGAAAGCGCCGGCCCACGCCCTTGAACTGGGCCAGGGCGCGCAGCAGCGCGTCGTCGGGAATGTTCAACTCCACCGCCACCGCGATGGCCGACAGGGCGTTCAGCACGTTGTGCTCGCCCGCCAGGTTCAGCACCACGTCGATGTCGGGCAGCGTGACGCCGTTGCGCCGCTGCACGCGAAAACGCATCTGACCCGCATCGGCCCGCACGTCCACCGCGCGCACCTGGGCGTCTTCGGCGAAGCCGTAGCTCGTCACCGGGCAGGTCACGTCGGCCAGGATGTCGCGGATGGCCGGGTTGTCCACGCACAGGATCGCCGTGCCGTAGAACGGCATGCGGTGCAGGAACTCGACGAACGCGCCCTTGAGGCGGCCGAAGTCGTGCCCGTACGTTTCCATGTGGTCGGCGTCGATGTTCGTCACCACCGCCATCACGGGCAGCAGGTTGAGGAACGAGGCGTCGGACTCGTCCGCCTCCACCACGATGTAGTCGCCGCTGCCCAGCTTGGCATTGGCGCCCGCGCTGTTGAGCCGCCCGCCGATCACGAAGGTCGGGTCGAGCCCGGCCTCGGCCAGCACACTGGTCACCAAGCTGGTGGTGGTGGTCTTGCCGTGCGTGCCGGCGATGGCGATGCCGCGCTTCAGGCGCATCAGCTCGGCCAGCATCAGCGCGCGCGGCACCACGGGAATCTTCTTTTCGCGGGCGGCCAGCACCTCGGGGTTGTCGGCCTGCACCGCCGTGGAGGTAACCACCGCATCCGCCCCCTCGATGTGCGCGGCCGCATGGCCCACGCAGGTGCGGATGCCCAGCGCCTGCAGGCGGCGCAGGGTGGCGCTGTCGGACAGGTCCGAGCCCGAAATGCCGTAGCCCAGGTTGAACAGCACCTCGGCGATGCCGCACATGCCGGCGCCGCCCAGGCCGACGAAATGGATGTGGCGAATGGCGTGCTTCATGCCAGCTCCTCGCAGGCAGTCGCCACTTCGCGGGTGGCGTTGATCTTTTGCATGTTTTTGGCCTTCTGCGCAATATCCACTAGGGCATCGCGCTCTGAATTTTGTAGCAACTTCGCCAGCCACTCGGGGGTGAGGTCGCGCTGCGGCACGAGCCACCCGCCACCGGCGTCCACGAGGAAGCGGGCATTGGCGGTCTGGTGATCGTCCACCGCATGGGGGAACGGCACGAACACCGCCGCCGCGCCCACGGCGGCGATCTCGGTGACGGTGCTGCGCCCGCACGGCAGACGATGAGGTCCGCGTCGGCGAACGCCGCCGCGGTGTCGTCGATGAACGGCGTGAGCGTGGCCTGCACGCCCGCCTTCGCGTAGTGCTCGCGCAGCGCATCGATCTGCGCTGCGCCGCTCTGGTGGGTGACGACGGGCCGGCGGTCCGCCGGAATCAGCGCCAGGGCCTGCGGCACGATCTCGTTGAGCGCGCGGGCGCCCAGGCTGCCCGCCC
>NZ_BAAJYR010000453.1:0-2649 GCF_057546605.1 Acidovorax sp. KPB24-03
GACTTCCTTGCCGATGCCGTCACCGGGGATCACGGCGATCTGGTACTTGGTTTTTTGCATGGGGGTCCTTGTGGAAAAAAGCAGAGCGGCAGGTGCCGGATGGGGGCATTGTTCGGCAGTGCCTCGCAAAATACAATCCGCCGCCTGTGGTCTCATTCTTCACACTTCGTGCACAAAATTCCTTCCAACGACGACCTGCGCGTGTTCACCGTGGTGGTGCGCAAATCGAGCTTCGGCGAGGCTGCGACCGAGCTGGGCACATCGCCCGCCTATGTGAGCAAGCGCATCCGACTGCTGGAGGAGGATTTAGCGGTCAAGCTGCTGCACCGCACCACGCGCCGCGTGGTGGTGACGGAGGAGGGCGAGCGCGTCTTCCACTGGGCGCAGCGCATCCTGGACGATGTGGACCAGTTGCTGCAGGAGGTGGCGGTCACGCGGCGCGAGCCCCGCGGCCTGCTGCGGGTGAGCTGCAGTTTCGGCTTCGGGCGGCGCGTGGTGGCGCCGGCGTTGTCGCGGCTGGTGGAGCGCCATCCGGCCCTGCAGGTGCGGCTGGAGGTGTTCGACCGGCTGGTGGACGTGGCGGGCGAGGGGTTCGACCTGGACGTGCGCGTGGGCGACGAGATCGCGCCGCACCTCATCGCGCGGCGGCTGGCCGACAACCACCGGGTGCTGTGCGCGGCGCCCGCCTACCTGGCGCGCCATGGCACGCCGCGCACGCTGGCGGAGCTGTCCAGCCACGACTGCCTCGTCATCAAGGAGCGCGACCACCCGTTCGGCGTGTGGCGCCTGCGCAGCGGCGGCGTGGAAGAGTCGGTGAAGGTGCGCGGCCCGCTGTCGGCCAACCACGGGGAAATGGTGGTGCAGTGGGCCGTGGACGGCCGAGGCATCACGCTGCGCTCGCTGTGGGACGTGGGACCGCAGTTGCGCGCGGGGCACCTGGTGCCGGTCCTGCCCGAGTGGCGGCAGGAAGCGAATGTGTGGGCCGTCTATCCCACGCGGCTCCATCTGTCGGCCAAGGTGCGCGTGTGCGTGGAGTTTTTGCAGGAGCACTTCCGCGCGCAATGGGCGGCCGGCGGCGACGGCGCACGCATTGGCGCGGTGGGCGGTACGGGGGAATGAGGAAGGAATATGGCGGGGTGCAGCGCGCTGGCACCCCGCTTTGCAAGGACGCGCATGGCACGCGTCCCGAGGGCCCGATCAGCCGGCCAGAGCGGCCTTCACGGCGGCGGAGACCTGGCCCATGTCGGCCTTGCCGGCCAGCCGCGTCTTCACCACGCCCATGACCTTGCCCATGTCGCCGGGGCCCGCGGCACCCAGTTCAGCCACGATGGCTTTCACGGCGGCCAGGGTTTCGTCGGCCGACATGCGCTCGGGCAGGTAGGCCTGCAGCACGGCCATTTCGGATTTTTCCTTGTCGGCCAGGTCCTGGCGGCCCGCGCCTTCGAAGGCGGTGATGGAGTCCTTGCGCTGCTTGATGAGCTTGTCCACGATGGCGACCACGGCGGCGTCGTCGAGCACTACAGGCTCTGCGCCTGGCACGCGCTCATCCACTTCCTTTTGCTTCATCGCGGCCTGCAGCAGGCGGATGGTGCCCAGGCGCTCACTGTCCTTGGCGCGCATGGCGGTCTTCATGTCTTCAGTGATCTGTTCTTTGAGGCTCATGTCTTTCTCCGGTCAACAAGGGGTGGACGGATGGGGCGGGCTTTGCGTCCCAAACGAAAAAACCCGCGCTTGGCGTCCCTAGCGCGGGTTTTGCGGCGGTGAGGCCGGCTCTGTCAGAGCTTAGTACAGCTTCTTGGGCAGCTGCATGCTGCGAACGCGCTTGTAGTGGCGCTTGACGGCGGCGGCCTTCTTGCGCTTGCGCTCGGCGGTGGGCTTCTCGTAGAACTCACGGGCGCGCAGGTCGGTCAGCAGGCCGAGCTTTTCGATGGTGCGCTTGAAGCGGCGCAGGGCGACGTCAAAGGGTTCGTTTTCTTTTACGCGGATGGTGGTCATTAGCTAATGGTTTCCAAAATGTGCCCACAGAGGGTATCCAGGAGATCGGGCCTGAATGCCGTGTGCAGCGGGTTCCCCGTCTGTAACTAGTATTGGCCGACGGGGTATTGCCAGCAAAGCCGAAGATTATAGCCCTGTAATCTGCTCTGTCCATGGCTGCGTTCCGATCGCGTGGCCATCGGGCGTGTGGCTTGGAATTTGCATGGGGCTCCGGTGGCGCTGATTCGATTCATCCCCCCGTTCGTTCCCGCAACCGCCCCGCGCCTTTCTTTCCCCGCGCGGGGCCCCAAGCACGACACCATGGCAATCATGCACCGCGTATCGGGCTGGCTGGGCCGGCTCAGTGTGGGCCGCAAGCTCATGCTCATCTACCTGCTGGACCTGACGGCCGTGATCTACGTCTCGGGCATCCTGATCCACGAGAAATTCCTGGCCATCGATTTCGCGCGCAAGGAGATCGTGGGCACCGCCTACGCCTCGGTGGTGCGCGATGGGCTGATGGGGGCGTTCATGGAGGGCGACGGCATTGCGGGCATCCTGCTGATCGACCGGCTGGCCGCGGTGCGCAGCGCGCACGACGGCGCGCTCAAGACCGGCGAGCCGGCTGCGCGCTTCGAGGCGCTGTTGCGCCAGTCGGCCGCCGGCGACCCCGCG
>NZ_BAAJYR010000454.1:0-2632 GCF_057546605.1 Acidovorax sp. KPB24-03
TGCTGGCCGAGCTGCGCGCGGAGTCGCGCCAGCGCACGGACGCCCTGCGGGTGCGCCCCCAGGCGCGCACCATTCCCGCCCAGTTCATCGAGCTGTCGCTGCGTTCGCGGCACGCGATCGCGGTCGATGCGTCGCGCTCGCGGCTCTACCTGTTCGAGAACACGCCCAACGGGCTGGAACTCGTGGCCGACTACTACGCCTCGGTGGGCAAGCTCGGCATCGAAAAACTCATCGAGGGCGACCAGCGCACGCCGCTGGGCGTGTACTTCATCACGAGCCGCCTGGACCCGGCCACGCTCAAGGACTTCTACGGCGCCGGCGCCCTGCCCATCAACTACCCCAATCCGCTGGACCAGAGCCGCGGCAAGACGGGCAGCGGCATCTGGCTGCACGGCACGCCGCCTGACCAGTTCTCGCGCGCGCCGCTGGCCACCGACGGGTGCCTGGCCCTGGCCAACCCGGACCTGGAGCGCATCCTGCGCACGGTGGAGCCACGCTCCACGCCGGTGGTGATCGCACGGCAGCTGCAATGGGTGCCGCCCCACAGCGTGCAGGCCGACCGCAAGGCGTTCGATGCGGTGCTGGATGCCTGGCGCACCGCCAAGTCGCAGGGCGACCTGCAGCGCCTGATGGGGTTTTACGCCCCCACGTTCCAGAGCTACGGCAAGATGCCGCTGCAGGAGTTTTCCAAGCAGCTGGGCGCGGAAACGCGCGCGCTGCGCGGGCGGCCGATCCAGCTCAAGGACAAGACCCTGCTGCGCTGGACGGATGCCTCCGACACCATGGTGGTAACGTTCGGCGAGGTCATCGAAGGGGCCCGCACCGGCCCCGTCAAGCGCCAGTACTGGACCCGCAAGGGCAACCAATGGCAGATATTTTTCGAAGGAGTGATTGGATGATTTCCAGAAGAAATTCGACCCTGGCGCTGGCCAGCATGGCGCTGGCAGCTATCGTTTCCGTAGCACCCGCCCAGGCGCAGGACGCGGCGGTCCCCAAGGTGAAGCTCGCCACGTCGCTGGGCGACATCGTGGTCCAGCTCGACCCCGCCAAGGCCCCGAAGACGGTGGACAACTTCCTGTCCTATGTGAAGGACAAGCACTACGACGGCACCGTCTTTCACCGCGTGATCAACGGCTTCATGATCCAGGGCGGCGGCTTCACGCCAGACATGCAGCAAAAGCCCACCAAGGCACCGATCCCGCTGGAGGCCAACAACGGCCTCAAGAACGACAACTACACCATCGCCATGGCCCGCACCGGCAATCCGGACTCGGCCACCTCGCAGTTCTTCATCAACGTGAAGGACAACGCCATGCTCAACGCCACCGGTGAAGGCAACGGCTACGCCGTGTTCGGCAAGGTGGTTTCGGGCACCGACGTGGTGGACAAGATCAAGGCCGTGTCCACGGGCAACAAGGGCATGCACCAGAACGTGCCCACGACGCCCGTCGTCATCACCTCCGCCACCGTGGTCAAGTAAAGCCCACCGGCCCCTGTACACACCACGGCCCTTCCGGCCCCCAACGCTTTCCAAGGAATCCCATGAGCAACCCCAAAGTCGAACTGCACATCGCCGGCCACGGCGTCATCACCCTCGAACTCGATGCCGAAAAGGCGCCGAAGTCCACCGAGAACTTCCTGGCCTACGTGAAGAAGGGCCACTACGACAACACGATCTTCCACCGCGTGATCCCCGGCTTCATGGTGCAGGGCGGCGGGTTCGAGCCCGGCATGAACCAAAAGGGTACCGAAGCCCCGATCGAGAACGAGGCCAACAACGGCCTGAAGAACGCCAACTACACCGTGGCCATGGCCCGCACGAGCGATCCGCACTCGGCCACCGCCCAGTTCTTCATCAACGTGGCCGACAACGGCTTCCTGAACCACACCGCGCCGTCCGCCCAGGGCTGGGGCTATGCCGTGTTCGGCAAGGTGGTCAAGGGCACCGAAGTGGTCGATGCCATCAAGGGCGTGAAGACCGGCCGCAAGGGCTTCCATGACGACGTGCCCAAGGACGACGTGATCATCGAGAAGGCCGTCGCCCTGTAATCGCGGCGACCGCGGCGCACCCATCCCCGCCCGCCCCGTGACCACGACCGTGCCCCGGTTCGAGGAGCTTGCCGCTCCTTCGGACTGGCGCACGGTCGAATTCATTTCCGACCTGCACCTGCAGGCCAGCGAGCCCGCCACGTTCGAGGCCTGGCGACGCTATCTGCGGACCACCGACGCCAGCGCGGTGTTCATCCTGGGCGACCTGTTCGAAGTGTGGGTGGGCGACGACTGCATCGACGATGCCGAGGGGGCCTTCGAGGCCGAATGCGGCGCCCTGCTGCGCGAGGCGGCCCGCCAGCGGCCGGTGTTCTTCATGCACGGCAACCGCGACTTCCTGGTCGGGCCGCGCTTTCTGGCCCACTGCGGCCTGACGGGGCTGCACGACCCGACGGTGCTGCAGTTCGGCGGCGAACGCACCGTGCTCAGCCACGGCGACCTGCTCTGCCTGGACGACGTGGACTACCAGCGCTTTCGCGCCCAGGCCCGCAGCACGGAGTGGCAGCAGCGGTTCCTGTCCCAGCCGCTGGCCGTGCGGCGCGCGCAGGCCCGCGGCATCCGCGAGCAGAGCGAGGCGCGCAAG
>NZ_BAAJYR010000455.1:0-2623 GCF_057546605.1 Acidovorax sp. KPB24-03
AGCCCGGGAACTGACCGCGCCGGGCGGCGTCAGGGCTCGATGAGCGGCACGTCGGCTGCGCGCAGCGGCGTGCCGATGGGGGCTGCCGCCTGGCCCTTGCGCACCGCGGCCATGTCCTGCTCGTTGGGGTAGTCGCCCTGCAGCCAGTAGTCGAACACGCGCCGCGCGATGGGCGCGGCATGCGCGGCGCCGAAGCCGGCGTTCTCCACGATCACAGCCAGCGCCAGGCGCGGGTTTTCGGCCGGGGCGAAGGCGGCGAACAGCGAGTGGTCGCGCTGGTGGTCCTCCAGCGCCTTGGCGTTGTACTTGACGTTCTGCCCCAGGCTCACCGCCTGCGCCGTGCCGGTCTTGCCGGCCGAGGTGTAGGGCGCGCCCGCGAACACGCGCGTGCCGGTGCCGCCCTTGTTCACCGCGACGAGCGCATTGCGCACGATCTCCACGTTCTTCGGCGAAAAGCCCAGGTCCTGCCCCGGGGGCTGCTGCACCTCGGTGATCTGGCCCGTCACCGTGTCCTTGATGGCCTTGATGAGGTGGGGCCGATAGCGCGTGCCGCCGTTGGCCAGCGTGGCCTCCGCCAGCGCCAGCTGCAGCATGGTGAAGTTGTTGTACCCCTGCCCGATGCCCAGCGACACCGTCTCGCCCGAGTACCAGCGGCGCATCTCGGGGCGCCGGTAGGTGTTGCGCTTCCACTCGGTGCTGGGCAGCACGCCGCGCACCTCGCCGTTGATGTCGATGCCCGTGGCCTGCCCGAAGCCGAGCGGCTTCATGAAGTCGTGGATGGTGTCCACGCCCATGTCCACGGCCAGCGAATAGAAATACGTGTTGCTGGAGAACTGGATGGCGCGGTGCATGTCCACGCCGCCCAGCCCGCCCTCGTGGCTGCGGAAGGTGTGGCCGCCGTAGGTGTAGAAGCCCGGGTCGTTGTACACCTGCGTGGGCGAGCGCTTGTTCAGCTGCAGCGCCCCCAGCGCCATGAAGGGCTTGTAGGTCGAGCCCGGCGGGTAGGTTCCGCGCAGCGCGCGATTGAGCAGCGGCTTGTCGATCGACTCGTTGAGTGCCTGCCAGTTCTCGCTGTCGATGCCCTCCACGAACAGGTTCGGATCGAACGTGGGCTTGCTCACCAGCGCCACGACCTCGCCGTTGCGCGGGTCGATGGCCACCAGCGCGCCGCGACGCTCGCCGAACATGTCCTCGATCATCTTCTGCAGCTTGATATCGATGGACAGCATCACCGTGTTGCCGGGCGTGGCGGGGTGGCTGGCCAGCCGGCGCACGGCGTGGCCGCCGGCGGAGGTCTCCATGCGCTCCACGCCGGTCTGGCCGTGCAGGGTGCTCTCGAAGCCCTGCTCCACGCCCAGCTTGCCGATGTGGTCGGTGCCGCGGTAGTTGGCCGCGTCTTCGGAGTCGTCGATGCGCTCCTTCTCGCGCTGGTTGATGCGGCCGATGTAGCCGATCGCGTGGCTGGCCACCTCGCCCATGGGGTAGTTGCGAAACAGCCGGGCCTTGATGTCCACGCCGGGAAAGCGGTAGCGCTGCGCGGTGAAGCGCGCCACTTCCTCATCGGACAGCCGCGTGCGGATGGGCAGCGATTCGAAGTTGCGCGACTCGTCCATGAGCCGCTTGAACCGGCGCCGGTCGCGCGGGTGGATGTCCAGCACCTTGGACAGGGCATCGATGGTGTCGTCCAGCGACTCGACCTTGGAGGGCGTGATCTCCAGCGTGTAGGCCGAATAGTTGGTGGCCAGCACCACGCCGTTGCGGTCCAGGATGAGGCCGCGGTTGGGCACGATGGGCACCACGGCCGTGCGGTTGCTCTCGGCCTGCTCGGCGAGGTCGTCGTGGCGCACCACCTGCAGGTACACCAGCCGCGCCACCACCAGGCACAGCGCCATCAACACGACCAACGCCACCACGAACACGCGGGTGCGGAAACGCGACGCATCGGCTTCGGTGTTGCGCAGTTCGGTCATGTCGGCAAAGAAACGGTCAGATCAGGGGGCTGGCGGCGATTCGCGCTCACAGCGGGCGGTTCTCGTCGCGGTCGGGCGGACGGCGCTGCGGCGCCAGCAGTATCCAACTGGCGAGCGGCCACAGCAAGGCCTCCAGGCACGGCGCCACCAGGCCTTCGAAGCCGGGCAGGATGCCGCCCGACACGACGCGGATCAGCAGCTCGATCGCATGGGCCGCGATGAACAGCGGAAACACCTGCAGCGCCTGCGACGGCACGCTGAACCACAGCAGGCGGCGGTGCATGTACAGGGCGCCGTACATCAGGGCGCAATAGGCCAGGGCATGCTGGCCGAGCAGCGCGGTCTGGTACACGTCCATGCACAGCCCCATGGCGAAGGCCACGCCCATCCCCACGCGCTGGGGCTGGTGCACGCCCCAGAACACGAGCAGCACCATCACGAGGTCGGGCGTCCACACCACGCGCCCGAGCGGCAGCATGTTGAACGCCAGCGCCACCAGCAGGCTGCCGACGATGAACAGGGGGCGGACCGGCAGCAGCAGTTGCTGCCCGCGGGGCATGATCATGCGGACCTCCCGGGGCGGGATGCGGCGGCCACGGCAGGCCCGCGGGGGCGCAGGGCAGCGCGGATCATCGGCGCCCCCTTGCGCACCG
>NZ_BAAJYR010000456.1:0-2621 GCF_057546605.1 Acidovorax sp. KPB24-03
CGGCCGGGGGCGCGGAAGGGTCGGCCATGCGGTCGCGGTGCGGCAACGGCGAAGCGTCAGCCGATCAGGTCGAGGCCGGCCGCGTCGGCCAGCGCATCGCCCACGCCGCCCTGCTGCTGGCGCACGAGCTGCCCGGCCACCTGGTCCACGCCGCCCTTGATGTGCAGGGTGACCGATTCGAGCTTCATGCGGTATTCGCTCACGCGGGCAAACGGGCGGTAGAACCCGAGCGTGACCACGGTGAGCAGGATGTTCTTGAGCCGCAGCCCCACGTAGCGGCCCGCGCGCAAGTCGCACTTGAAGCGGGCCATGTGGCTCACGCCGATGTTGTTCCACATGAGCTGGAACATGCGCGCTTCGCGGAAGGCGCGCGCGGGGGCCGATGCGAGCAGGAACACCACGAAGAACAGAATGAAGCCCAGCACGATGAACACGAACAGCCACATCCCCATGCGCTGCGTGGAGTTGGCCAGCAGCGCCCACGAGCCCTTCAGCGCCGCGGCGATGACGGCGCCCAGCACGGCCGACGACAGGAGGAACACCAGCACGGTGGCGACCCAGACCTTGACGAAGTCCACGTACTCCGGCTTCCAGCGGCCGGGCTCGGCGCCGATCTGCGAGCGCAGCACGAGCAGGCTGCGGTAGTTGTATTCGAGGCGGATGAAGCACAGCACGATGAGCACCAGGCCCACGGCCAGCAGGCCCCACATGGGCCCCGTCACCTTCGGCAGCTTGCGCCCGCCGGCCGGCAACTGCGCCTCGGGCGCCAGGGCCTGCAGACCGAAGAACACCGCCAGGCCCACCAGGGCGATGGCGAACACCGGCCAGCTGGCCTGGTAGACCTCGCGCCAGTTGGCGTTGAACTGCAGGCGCAGCCCCTTCCAGCGCGTGTTGGCCAGGCGAAAGCGCATGGCGCTGCCCCAGATCAGCGGGGCGAGGAGGGCGCCGCCGATCAGGAACAGGCCCACGGTGGCGTCCTGCCCCGTGCGCACGGCGATCTGGTAGGCGGCGGTGAGGCCCAGCAGCACGACGAAGCCGAAGACCATGCGGCGCTGCTGCGCGGTGAATTCGAGGGGGCTGCCGGCCACCAGGGTATGGCCGTAGAAGTACTGCGCGGTGCGCCGGCGGGCCCAGGGCGTGTACAGGCCGAGCGTGAGGATGCCCAGCAGCACGTTCACGATCCACACCCGGAAGTATTCGCCCCCGCTGCCGGTGAAGACCAAGGCATGCGGTTCGATGCCGTGCGATGTGAAGGTGGAAGACACCCTGTCTGCGGGTGGTGGGGTCATGTCCATGGGCTGCTCTCCTCGGTGCCGCGGAGTGTAGCGCAGCCCCTGGGGCATCGGTGGCCTGTCCATCGGCCTGTAGCGCAATACCAACTTGCGGTGGCAGCTACTGATTTTGTAGCGTTTGCGGTGGCGCTGCGCGCGGCGGGGCGCCCGCCGGCGTCAGAACTTTTCCCACGGCTGCAGGTAGCGCCACTGGCCCTCGGGCACCTTGGCCAGCGGCACGCGGCCCAGGCGGATGCGCTTGATGGCCACGACTGACAGGCCCACGGCCTCGCACATGGCCGGGATCTGCCCGGGGCGGATGCCCTTGAGCGCAAAGCGCAGGCGCGTCTCGTTCTGCCAGCTCACCTTGATGGGCGGCAGCGGTCGGCCGTTGAAGCTCAGGCCGTGGCAGAGCTTTTTCAGGCCGCTGTCGGACAGCGTACCCTGCACCTCGACGATGCATTCCTGCTCCAGCGATTCGATGTCCTCGGCCAGCTTGCGGGCGATGCGCGCATCCTGCGTGTAGACAACCAGGCCGCTCGCGGGCGTGGGCAGCGGGGTGAAGCATTCGAGCGCCCGGAAGTGCCGCTGCAGCACGCGCGTGCCGCTGGCGTCGTCGGCCGCATGCGAGGCCGCGCCAAGCAGGGTGAGCGCCGAGGGCTCCCCCTGGCTGCGGCTGCCGTGGCTTCCATGGCGGCCTGGGCCTGCCGGCGCCGCGCTGACCGGGCCCTGAGGTACGCCTGGGCCGCCCAGTCCCGCTTCGTAGCCCACGGGCTTGTGCAGCAGCAGGGTCACCGGGGTCAGCTCCATCAGGTTGGCGTCCTGGTCCATGGTCACCGCCTGGTGCGGCGAGACGCGGGCGCCGGGCGCCTCGACCACGCGGCCGTCCACACGGACCCAGCCGCCCTCGATGTATTGCTCGGCCGTGCTGCGCGAGCAGCCCAGTTGTTCGGCCACGCGCTTGGCGAGGCGGATGTGTTCGCGGTTGGGATCAGACATGGCCGGGCTCCAGGGAAAGGTTCAGTGCGCGGATGCGCTCGACATGGGCCAGCAGCGAGCGCCGGGCCACCGGCCACATGCGCTCGGGCACATCGCCGTAGGCGTGGCGCACCCAGTCGTCCGGGCTGCCGTCGGGAAAGGCCCGCATCGCGGCCAGCACCTTGGCCTCGCGCGCCAGGCGGTGGGCCTTGAGGCCGGCGATGGCGCCGCGCGCATCGCCCAGCACGTAGCCGTGCGCGGGCAGGATGAACTGCACGCTGTGCCGCTCGCACAGCGCATCGAGCCGGTCGAGCGAGTCGAGGTAGTCGGCCATGTTGCCGTCCGGCGGGTCCACCACCGTGGTGCTGCCGT
>NZ_BAAJYR010000457.1:0-2594 GCF_057546605.1 Acidovorax sp. KPB24-03
AAGGGCAATGGGTACTAGGGCATTCGGCCTTTTTCCATCGCAATCCTGGCAGCGGGAAGGGGGCCGGTGCCGCGCGGGCGATACTTTCCCCTCCCCTGGATTTCGCCGTTCCGCGCCCACCGATGCTCTCTTTTCCACCTGCCCGCATCCTCCTCACCCTGGCCCTGGCCCTGGCGGCCGCGGTGGTGTGTCTGGCCCTGCACACGCCGCTGCCGTGGATGATCGGCCCGCTGGTCGCCACCGCGCTGCTGTCCATCTCGGGCGTGCCCACGGCCAGTTCGCGGCGCCTGCGCAATGCCGGGCAGTGGACCCTGGGCGCGGTGCTGGGCCTGTATTTCACGCCGCAGGTCACCGCGCTGGTGGCGGGGCTGTGGTGGGCGATCGCGCTGGGCGTGGCGTGGGCGCTGTTCGGGGGCTGGCTGTTCGGCGCATGGCTGTACCGCGTGCATGCGCCGCATTTGCAGGGCGTCCCGGCGCCGGTGGTGCGCGCGACCAGCTATTTCTCGGGCGCCATCGGCGCGGCCTCGGAGATGACCCTGCTGGCCGAGCGCGAACACGCCCGCACCGACCTCGTGGCCGCCAGCCACAGCCTGCGGCTGGTGATCGTGACGGTGACCATTCCGTTCGCGCTGCAGTTCAGCGGCCTGCACGGCCTGGACCTGCTGCCGCCCGCCGTGCGCGTGGTGGATGTGCAGGGCCTGGCGCTGCTGGCCGGCCTCACCGGCCTGGGCGCGCTGGCGATGGACCGCCTGGGCCGCGCCAACCCCTGGTTCATGGGCGCGCTGCTGGTCTCGATGGGCCTGGCCATGGCGGGCATCACGCTGTCGGCCGTGCCGCAGGCGCTGGTCAACGCCGCGCAGCTGGTGATCGGCGTCAGCCTGGGCGTGCGCTTTCGACCGGGCTTTTTGCACACCGCGCCGCGCTGGCTGGGCTCGGTGGCGATCGGCACGCTGGTGCTGCTCGCCGTGTGCGCCCTGTTCGCCGTGGCGCTGTCCCAGGCCACCGGGCTGCACTGGGTGACGATGGTGCTGGCCTCGGCCCCCGGCGGCATCGCCGAGATGTCGATCACCGCCAAGGTGCTGCAGCTGGGCGTGCCGGTGGTGACGGCCTTCCAGGTGTGCCGGCTGATCGCCGTGCTGCTGCTGGTGGCGCCGTTGTATCGGTGGATTTACCCGGCGACGAAGCCGGCCGGCTAGCCGCGCTGGCCCATGGGGTGTGCCTGGGCTGACATGACTTGAAAATGAGTGCCCCAGTGGCACACGCCATTCATGTCAATGGCTTGCCTAAACAGGAAGGAGCCACGGAGCCCATCCCCGTGGCCGTGGGATGGTGTGGGCGATGCAAGGTTCGTCAGTGCACCACCACCGGGTTCTGCGCCAGCCCCACGTAGCCGTCCAGCGTGTCCTCGACTTCTTCCTGCGTGGGGGTGTCGCGCTGCCAGGCCAGGATCTGCTGCTGGAACATTTCGGCCCACGAGCCGTCCAGGTACACCTCCTTGCCGGAGCGCTTGTCCACGATTTCGAAGCCGTGGCGCGCCAACTGGGGCGGGGTGGGCCAGCCTTTGGGGGCACCGTCCGCGGCGGCATCCGGCTGCATGTGGACCACCACGAAGGTTTCGGAGTCATAGAGCATGTGCATGGTGTTCCTCTGTCGGTGTGTTGCTGTCAGATGGCCACCCAGGTCGCTAAGTTCAAGCCCTGGCGCTTTCGGCGGTCGGTGAAAACCCGCCGGCTGCGTGAAAACAGTATTTCATGAATCCTGTGCGCGGGCGGCCTGATCCGCGAAGTAACCGCACTGTCCCACGCCCATGTGGGCGAAACCGCACAGGTTCTCGGGCGGTTCGCCGCGCCGCAAGCTGCGATCAGGGCGGTGCGTTGGCGCTCAGGCGCAGGTCGGCGAAGTCGCCGTTGGACTGCGTGATGCGGATGCGCGCCGGCAGAAAGCCCAGTGACGGCGCGAGCCAGAGCTCGGCCTTCTGGTCGTATTCCTTGCGCGGCAGGCGCTGCAGCTTGAGCGCGGGGGTGGCGCCGCGGGGCAGGTCCAGCATCTCGGTGCCTTCCACGGTGAAGGTCCAGCGGTCGGCGTAGCGCGCGCCCACGGTGGTCAGGGTGATCTGGGTGCCGTCGGGATAGCGCTCGGGGGCGGCGGCCAGCAGGGCGCCCAGTTGGATGAACACGCTCAGGCGGTCCTGCGCGCCCGCGCCGATGGCGGCCTGCGGCGTGTTGGCGCTGAAGGTCACGCGCCCCTGGCCGAAGTTGAAATGCGCGGCCTGCTCGCTGCGGGCCTTGTCGCCGAAGCGTTCCGGCTGCAGGCCGCTGGCGGTCACCTGCCCGGTGCTGGTCTGCGAGCGCGCGCCGATCAGGAAGGCCTTGATCTCCTGCCGGGCCTCGTAGCGGGCGCCGTCGTGGCGCCACAGCAGTTCGGCACTGGCGCGGTAGTTGAACTTCTTGGCCTGGCCGCTCACCTCGAACTCCAGGCGCACCGGATCGGGCAGGCGCGCGGGTGGCGGCGTGGTGCTGGCCGTGTTGGCGCCGGCGCCGGGCGGTCGGATGTCTACGCCGGCGCTGCTGTCCTGGGCGCTGTCGGTGGGCGAG
>NZ_BAAJYR010000458.1:0-2591 GCF_057546605.1 Acidovorax sp. KPB24-03
CCCACGCGGCGCGCCGGCCTGAGCCCGGCGGGATAATCGGCCCTCGCCCGCCTTCCGCCGCGCTTTGCTGCCCCCGCCTTTTTGCGCGGCCGCCCTGCCCCACACCCATGTCCGCCTCGACCCCCCGCGTGCTGGCCGTCATCCCACCGATGACGCAGCTGAACACGCCCTACCCCTCCAGCGCCTACCTGACGGGCTTTCTGCGCTCGCGCGGCGTCACCGCGTTCCAGGAAGACCTGGCGCTGGCCCTGGTGCTGCGCCTGCTCTCGCCCGAGGGCCTGCAGGCCGTGGCCGCGCGGGTGCAGGCCCTGCCCGAGGCGCGGCGCAGCCCGGCGGTCCAGTCCTTCGCCGCGCAGCAGGACCGCTACCTCGCCACGGTCGCGCCGGCCATCGCATTCCTGCAGGGGCGCGACTCGACGCTCGCGCACCGCATCGCCGGGCGCCACTACCTGCCCGAGGGCCCGCGCTTCGCCTCGCTCGACGTCTATGTGGACGACGAGGGCGGCGATCCGCTGGGCTGGGCCTTCGGCGCCCTGGGCCTGCACGACAAGGCCAAGCACATCGCCACGCTGTACCTGAACGACCTGGCCGACGTATTGCGCGATGCGGTGGACGAGCGCTTCGAGTTCGTGCGCTATGCCGAGTCGCTGGCCGGCAGCCAGCCCACCTTCGATCCGCTGGCCGACGCGCTGGCCGCGCCGCCCACGCTGGTGGACGAGATGCTCGAGGCGCTCACGCACGAGGCCATCGCGCGCCACACGCCCGACGTGGTGCTGCTGTCCGTGCCCTTTCCCGGCTCGGTGTACGCGGCCTTTCGCATCGCGCAGGCCATCAAGGCGCGCTACCCGCACATCGCCACGGTGCTGGGCGGCGGCTTCGTGAACACCGAACTGCGCGAGCTGGCCGAGCCCCGCGTGTTCGACCATTTCGACTACGTGACGCTGGACGCGGGCGAGCGCCCGCTGCTCGCGCTGCTGGAGCACGTGCAGGGCCAGCGCGGCCGCCAGCGCCTGGTGCGCACCTTCGTGCGGGGCGACGACGGCGCCGTGCAGTACGTGAACATGATGGAGGCCGACATCGCCTTCGCCGAGGTGGGCACGCCCACCTGGGACGGCCTGCCGCTGGACCGCTACCTCTCGCTGCTGGACATGCTCAACCCCATGCACCGGCTGTGGAGCGACGGGCGCTGGAACAAGCTCACCGTGGCCCACGGCTGCTACTGGAAGAAGTGCAGCTTCTGCGACGTGAGCCTTGACTACATCAGCCGCTACGAGGGCGCGAGCGCCGCCGTGCTGGCCGACCGCATCGAGCAGATCGTGCGCGAGACCGGGCAGACCGGTTTTCACTTCGTGGACGAGGCCGCCCCGCCGAAAGCCCTCAAGGCGCTGGCCACCGAGCTGATCGAACGCAACGCCGGCATCTCGTGGTGGGGCAACGTGCGGTTCGAGAAGACCTTCACGCCCGAGCTGGCCGAGCTGATGGCCGACTCCGGCTGCATCGCGATCTCGGGCGGGCTGGAGGTGGCCTCGGACCGGCTGCTGCAGCTCATGAAGAAGGGCGTGTCGGTGGACCAGGTGGCGCGCGTGACGCGGGCCTTCACCGATGCCGGCATCCTCGTGCACGCCTACCTGATGTACGGTTTTCCAACCCAGACGGTGCAGGACACCGTGGATGCGCTCGAATACGTGCGCCAGCTGTTCGCCAACGGCTGCATCCAGAGCGGGTTCTTCCACCGCTTCGCCTGCACCGTGCACTCGCCCGTGGGCAAGAACCCCGGGGAGTACGGCGTCACGCTCGCGCCGCTGCCGCCGGGCGGCTTCGCCAAGAACGACGTGGCCTTCATCGACCCCACCGGCGTGGACCACGACGCGCTGGGCGGCGCGCTGAAGAAGGCGATCTACAACTACATGCACGGCATCGGGCTGGACGAGGACGTGCGCGCCTGGTTCCCGTTCAAGGTGCCCAAGACCACCGTGGCGCGGCACCGCATCGAGCGGGCGCTCGCCAGCCGCGCGCACTGAAAAGTCAATCGCCCGAAGGGACCGGGGGAACTGGCGGATCGGCGGCCTGCCATGCCACGTCGACGGCCACCCGGCACCCCTGGCCCGGGGCGGTTTCGAGCTGCAGCACCGCCTCCAGGGCGATCGCGCGCTGCCGCATGTTCGCCAGCCCCATCCCCTGCGCGCCGGCCCGCGTGGCATCGAAACCCCGGCCGTCGTCCTGCACGCAGACCTGCAGGCACGCCCCCCGGCGCAGCACCGATATGCCGACGCGGCGCGCTCCGCTGTGCCGGATGGCATTGGTCACGGCCTCCTGCAGGAGCCGCAGCAGGTTCAGCGCACGCGCCCCCTCCAGCCGCACCCCGTCCAGGCCCTCGGCATGCCAGCGGGCATCGATGCCCGCGGCCTGCAGGCGCGACATCAGGCGGCGCCGGGGGGCGGCCAGCAGGGCCTGCAGATCCCCTTGCGGCACATGGGCCGTGGTGTCGATGATCAGCCGCAGGTCGTCGCTGATCTGCGCCAGCACCGCGAGCGCCTGCGGCGCGGGCACCGGCACCTGCGGCGCCTCGCCCCAGCAGGCCGCCGCATGGA
>NZ_BAAJYR010000459.1:0-2585 GCF_057546605.1 Acidovorax sp. KPB24-03
ACAACTACGCCTCCACCGGCAACGGCGCCGGCACGCACATGGCGTTCGCCGAATTCAATGCGCGCCTGGGCCTGGACCATGGTGCACGTGCCCTACAACGGGCGGCCCGAAGCCAGTCACGTCGGTGGTGCGCGGCGAGACCTGCTGCATCATGAACCAGGTGCAGACCGTGTTGCCGCACTACAAGGCCGGCAAGGTGCGCCTGCTGGGCGTGACCACCGCCAAGCCCGTGGCCGCCGTCAAGGAGGTGCCCACCATCGCCTCCAGCGGCCTGCCGGGCACGCAGGGCTTCGACAGCTCGATCTGGTTCGGCCTCTTCGCGCCCAAGGGAACGGACGACGCCGTGGTGCAGAAACTCAACACCGCCCTGCGCCAGGTGCTGGAGCAGCCCGAGGTGCGCGAGCGCTTCGAATCGCAGGGCAACGCCGTGCGCATCGAGACGCCCGCGCAGTTCCGCCAGACCGTCCACACCGACCGCGCCAAGTGGGCCCAGGTGGTGAAGGACGCCCGGATCCGCATCGACTAACCGCACGGCCCGCCCCCTTCGCCGCGCACGGGGTTTGCGCCGCGCGGCTTCGCTGCTACGATGCACCCTGCAGGAGAGCGAACGGCCCCCGGGCCGCTCCACCGAAGGCGCAAACTCCCATACACGCTCAGGTCCCGTACTGCACCACCATCAAAGCCGTCTGGAGAGCCGCCATGCATGCCATGGCGCACCGAAGGAGCAAGCCCCTCGCCGTGTTGGCGCAGGGTGAATCTCTCAGGTACCAAGGACAGGGGGAGCGGCAGCACGGCAGATCGCCGTCGGCTGCATGCTATCAATTCAATAGCACCACGCCGGCGATCTGCTTGCGCAAACCTTCCAAAAGGCTTGTGAATCATGCGCGTGATCGTTCTCGGTGCCGGCCTGCTCGGCACCACCTCCGCCTATTTCCTGCAGCAACTCGGCCACGAAGTGACCGTCATCGACCGCCAGGGCGTTCCCGGTGCGGAAACCAGCTTCGCCAACGGCGGGCAGATCTCGGTGAGCCATGCCGAGCCCTGGGCTAACCCCGCTGCGCCGTTCAAGGTGCTGAAATGGCTGGGCCGCGAAGACGCCCCCCTGCTCTTTCGCCTGCGCGCCGACATGCGCCAGTGGCTGTGGGGCCTGCAGTTCCTGCGCGAATGCACGCCGGCCCGCACGCGCCACAACATCGAGCAGATCGTGCGCCTGGGCACCTACAGCCGCGACACGCTGCAGCAGCTGCGCCGCGATACGGGCCTCCAGTACGACCAGCGCACGCAGGGCATCCTGCACTTCTACACGAGCGCCCGGGAGTTCGATGCCGCGCTCGCTCCCGCCGAGCAGATGCGCGCCCTGGGCTGCGAGCGCCGCGTGGTCTGCGCCGACGAGGCCGTGCGGCTGGAGCCCGCGCTCGCCCACATCCGCCCGCAACTGGCCGGCGCCACCTACACGGCCGAGGACGAATCGGGCGACGCCAACACCTTCACGCGCGAGCTGGCCCGGCTGGCGCAGGCGGCGGGCGTGCAGTTCCGTACCGGCTGCCACATCACGGCGCTGCGCACGGCAGGCGGCGCCATCGACCATGCCGAGATCACCAACGCGGAAGGCCGCTTCGAACGCGTGCGGGGCGATGCCTACGTGCTGGCCATGGGCTCGTTCAGCCCGCTGCTGGCCGAGCCACTGGGCCTGCGCCTGCCCATCTACCCGGCCAAGGGCTATTCGGTCACGATGCCCGTGCGCGATGCCTCGGCGGCCTACGAGGTGAGCCTGACGGACGATGAATTCAAGCTCGTCTTCTCGCGCTACACCAGCGAGCGCGGCGACCGCCTGCGCATCGCCGGCACGGCAGAACTCAACGGCTACCAGCGCGACTTGAACCCCGTGCGCTGCGAAGCCATCGTGCGCCGCGTGGAAGAACTCTTTCCCGGCGCGGGCGACACGCGCCAGGCCCAGTTCTGGACCGGGCTGCGCCCCGCCACGCCCAGCAACGTGCCGCTGATCGGCAAGACGAAAATCGGCAACCTGTTCCTCAACACAGGGCACGGCACGCTGGGCTGGACGCACGCCTGCGGCTCGGGCCGCTCCATCGCCCGCATCGTGAGCGGGCTGGCGCCGGAAGTGGACTTCGCCTTCACCGGCATGCCGCGCACGGCCGCGCCTGCGCTCCTGCCGGTGACCTGAAGTCAACTGCTATTATTTTTATAGCTGCCACCACATGATTTTCTAGGGCGTGGGGCCAAAATGGCTCAAAACCCCGTTGGGCCGACCCGGGAAGGGGCGCACGGCCTGCGGGCATGCCGGCGCGGGGCCTCCCGCGGTCGCCAGGCTCAGACCGGCGCGTGCTCGCTGGTGAACACCGTGAGCACGCCGGTGTAGCCGTACAGCCGGTGGTGGGCAATCTCACCGCCGGCGAAGAACCCCACCAGCGGTACGTCGCCCAGCGCATGGCGCACGATCTGCAGCTCCGCGCTCGGCCCCCCGAAATGCGGGCCGCCGCGGCCGGAGCAACTCACGTAGATCGCGCCCACGATGTGCCGCTGCACCGGCGCGCGCGCGGCCCCGTCGGCACCGCCGCCCAGGG
>NZ_BAAJYR010000460.1:0-2584 GCF_057546605.1 Acidovorax sp. KPB24-03
CCTGCTGCCGTGGGGCCTGGGCTTTGCGGCCGGGGCGATGCTGTTCGTCATCAGCCACGAGATCATTCCCGAGTCGCACCGCAAGGGACACGAAGCCTGGGCCACGGGCGGGCTGATGATCGGCTTCGTGATCATGATGATCCTGGACACCGCGCTGGCTGATCCAGGGGGCTTGAGGCCAAAAGGACTCCCAGTGCAATATCCACTAGGGCATTGCGCTATTAAAAATATAGCATTCGAGGTGGGTGCAGCGGCGGGCGCCGCGGTGGATGCCGCGCCGCCGCATGCATCGCCCGGGCCTCAGAACCGCGCCGTGGCCCCCACGAAGTAGGTGCGCCCGCCGTTGTCGTAGTTGCTGCCCAGTTCCCGCGTCTGCTTGTCCGCCACGTTGAGGATGCCGGCCCGCAGGGTGAAGGTTTCGTTCAACCGGTAGCTGGTGGTCAGGTCCACGGTGGTGTAGGCCCTGGCGAAGGTGGTGGCCGCGCCGGTGACGACGAGTTCCTTGCCCACGTAGCGGGCGCTGGCATCGGCGGTCCAGGCCGGGGCGACGCGCCACTGCAGCGACGAATACACGGTCAGGCGCGGCACGGACAGCAGCGAGGCGCCGGTGGTGAGGTTTTTGGACTCGAACATCTTCGTGGCATTGGTGCGCCAGTCGAGCGACGGCGCCAGCGGCACGGTGGCGTTGGCCTCCAGCCCGCGCGTGCGGGCGCGCTGGGCGTTGGCCATGCGCGTCCACCAAAAGCCGTTGTACAGGCCCAGGGGCTGGTAGTCGATCTTGTTCTTGAAGTCGGTGTGGAAGTAGGTGGCGCCGAAGGTCCAGCCGCCCTGCTCGTAGCCCGTGCCCAGCTCGAAGTTGGTGCTGGTCTCGGGCTGCAGGTCGGGGTTGCCGGCCATGTAGCAGCCGCGCGTGCCGTCGGCATTCACGCGGGTGCTGGTCCAGCCCAGGCCCGCCAGGCTGCGGCAGCCGTTGCCGCCGGACTGCGTGGCGGCATTGGGCGAGTTCTCTTTCAGGCCCGGCGCGCGGAAGCCGCGCGATACGCCGGTGCGCACCGTCCACGCCGAGGCCGGGTGGTAGACGAAGTAGGCGCGCGGGCTCCAGTTGTTGCCGTACTTTTCGTGGTGGTCCATGCGCAGGCCGAGCGTGAGCGCCAGGTTCTCGCGCAGGAAGATCTGGTCCTCGCCGAACAGCGCCCAGGTGGTGGCCGACAGGGACGATCCCGACACCGGCCGCCCGCTGTAGTCGATGGGGGCCAGGCCGATGGTGTCGCGGTTGTCCAGTTCTTCCTGCTTCCATTGCAGCCCGGTGGTCAGCATCTGGTCGAAGCCCAGGAGCTTCAGCGGCATGTCCACGCGGCCGTCCAGCGTGGTTTCGCGCGAGTGGTTGCCGATGGTGTCGCCCAGGTCCTCGTACTCGTGGCGCGACAGGTTGATCTTGGAGCGCACGTCGCCCCAGCGGCCATCGTGCCCCAGGCCGAACGAGGTGTGCCGCAGCCGGCTCAGGCCCCAGGGGCTGACGACCTGCCCGCCGCTGGCGGTGCGCGCGTCCGAGCCGGTGGCGCGCTGCGTGGCCTGGGCCGCCTCGAGCGACACCGACTGGTCGGGCGTGAGCTGCCAGCTCAGCAGCGCGTTCAGTCCCTGATTGCGCGCGCCGGCCGTGGACAGGTAGGTGCCCGCATGCCCGCCCGTGCCTTCATCGGCATCGCGCTCGGTGTAGTTGCCCGACACGCGCAGGCCGATGCGGTCGGTCACCGGGCCGCTGACGGTGAAGCCCGTCTGCCGCGTGTCGCCGCGCTCCGAATCGGAGGGCTTGGAGTAGTTGACCGTGGCGGAGCCGCCCCAGCGCAGGCCGATCTTGCGGGTGATGATGTTGATCACGCCGCCCATGGCGTCCGAGCCGTACAGCGACGACATCGGGCCGCGCACCACCTCGATGCGCTCGATCATCTCGGGCGAGATCCAATCCAGGTCCTACTGGCCCAGGTCGTCGCGGTAGTTCACGCCGGCCGAATTGCCCTGGCGCTTGCCATCCACGAGGATGAGCGTGTATTTCTCGGGCAGGCCGCGCAGGCGGATCTTGGACTGCGCGCCCGTGCCCGACAGCCCGCCGGTCACGCCGGGAATGGTGGACAGCAGCTCGCCGAGGCTGGTGACGGGCTTGCGCTCGATGTCTTCGCGGGTGATCACGCTGATGCTGGCAGGCGCCTCTTTGATGTCCACGGCCGTGCCCGAGGCCGTGACCACCACGGTGGACAGGGCGGCCTGCGCGGGTTGCGCACGTCGCGATTCGGAAGGCGGGGCGGTCTGGGCGTGGGCACCGGCGCTCAACGCCAGGGCAATCGCGAGGGACAGGGGCTGGGGGCGGAGCGAAGACGGCAAGATCATGAAAGCAGTTTCCTGTAAAAACTGCAAATGATAGTGATTCGCTTTTACTATTTGACCAATCGGTGGGTTTCAGAAGAAATTTCGGGCTTCGCCGAACGGTGGAAGGAGGTGTTGAAAAAGCGGCAAGCCGCAGTGTTAGAAAGGGTTTTAAGCTATTGAAAAAATAGCAAAATCCTGTGCCATCGGCCATCGGCCATCG
>NZ_BAAJYR010000461.1:0-2583 GCF_057546605.1 Acidovorax sp. KPB24-03
GGGGACTGCGCCCGTAGGGCAGCGGCAGCCAACGCGGGGGGTGTTCCGAGGCCTCGGCGCCCACTTGCAGGCCGGCCAGGAATTCGGCGGAGAGGGTGGGGTAGCGTGACGATTCCGGCAGCAGCACGCCGACCGTCCGCGGGGTGTCATGTCGCGCCGGGCCCTGCCGGTCCGTCGGCGCTGCCAGGGCCGGCGCAGCGGCGCAGGCCATGGTCGCTGCCGTGGACACGGAGGCGCCCAGGAAGCCGCGTCGGCCGAGTCGCGCAGGAGAAGGGAGCGAAGAAGTCATTGCGTGGTCAACCGGCTTCAAGGGCTTCGGAAGGGGTTCCGCCGGCGTGCATGGAGGCCTTGCCTGCCGCCGCGCGCATGGCTTCCAGGGCGCGGTAGTGGGGATCGATCCATTGCATGGCCAGTTCGTGCAGGCGAGGCGAAGCCTGGCTGCGCTTGCGCTGCGCGTCGGGTGCGAACGGATGGTTGGGGTGCTTCGAATGGACAGCGAAGGTGAGTTCGGCCTGCTCGGTGGCCGCAGCGTCGAGCGCCATGCCGAAATGCGGCACGACCTCCGTGAGGATGGCCGATGGAAGCTGCCGGTAGTCGAGCAGCAGTGTGCGCTCCGGCCGGAACTGCTGCACCATGGTTTCGTAGAGGGCGCCCAGGCTGCGGGCGCAATAGGCTTCGAGGCCCATCTGCAGCGCATCGTCGAACGCGATGCCAGCCAGGTTGACCCCCAGAGGCCCGCCGGGGATCAGGTAGGCCGCGCGCTGCTGCCACTGGGACACCAGCACTTCCAGCGGGTCCCGGTACAGGAAAAGCCACGGGGTGTCGGGCCAGGCTTGCGCGATCTGGTCCGCATAGCCTGTGGCCCAGCAATCGCATTTGATGACGAGGTGGCTGCGCCTTGCCCCGTGGTCCGGCCGCAGCGGTTGCGACCATGCGCTGGCCACCGCCCTGGCCGCGGGAACCGCCAGTGCCCGATCCATGCCGGGCAGCCGGGCGTTCGCGCGCATCAGATCGTCCAGCAGCGGAGGCTCCGAGAGGGTGACGTGGCTGTCCAGCGCCGCGAAGGCCTGCGTCACGAGCGTCGAGCCGCAGCGCGACACGTGAAAGACGATGCCCGATGGCGCCAGGCCTGGCGAGGCCTGCGCCCAGTCGAGCAGATCGGACAGCGGTGTCTGCCGGCGAAACCCCTGGTGGAAGGGGCGATGCATCGCATCCTGCACCCCGTCCGAGAAGAAGGGCGCGCGCGTGACCTCGGGCGGCGCGCGCATCCAGTCCACCAGCGTCTCGCCGCCAGCCCCGGAATAGATGCGGATGGGCGACCAGCCCTCGAAATTCAGACGACCCATTGCTGCATCCATGCCTGCCGCCCGGAGGCCATGGCGGACAGGACTTCCGCCTCGGTGAAGGCCCATCCGCGGGCCTGGCCCATTTCCATGCAGGCCTGCGCGAACGCCTCCCGCGAGTGGATGCCCAGCAGGCGGTCCTGCAGCGCCGGTTCGTCGAAGACCTGTTCCCGAAACCGCGCGAACCGCCACTGCGGGTCCTGTTCGGGCGGGTAGGGCCGCCCGGCATCGCCCGCAGCGATGGCCTGGCGCAGGCGGGGCGTCGCCTCGCAATCCACCACCAGGTGCAGCCGCTCGACCGTGCCCCGGTTGCAAACCCGGTGCGGCAGGGAGAAATCGGCATACCACCACTCGCCCGTGCGCATGGGCACCCGCTGGCCATCCACATGGAAAAAGACTTCGTCATGCGTCTGCAGCGGCAGGTGCAGGCGCACCTCGCCATTCCGCAGGCCCACGCCAGCATCGGCGTGTTCCAGGATGGCGCCACCGGGCGCGAGACGCAGCACGCGCACCGATTTGAGCGGTGCCCCTTCCGTGATGCCGGCCACCAGGGTCCGAATGGCGGGGCATTGCGCCATCGTGGCTTCGTCCTGGAAGAAGTCCGCGGCGAACTCGCCTGGCGCGGCAGGCAGCGGCGAGCGGGACGTGCTGCGCAGGGCCGCCACGTGCCAGCCGCCGTTGTGCTTCGCCAGGTTGAAATGCGGGCCCCAGAGGCCGTCCGGCAACGCATGGACCTCTTGCAGCGCCGCAGCCACTTCGGCCATGCCGTGCGCCAGCCGCCGCATGGGCGGGAAGTCGTTGGGCGCAAGGGGTGCCACGGTGGGCTGGGCGGTCATGGGGCGATGCGGGCCGTGGGTGAAGCCAGCGCCGTTACTGGGCGCAGATCGCGTAGGCCGTGCAGCTTTGCAGGTCCGAGCGATAGGAGTTCAGGGCGCGGATCGTCCAACCGAAGGTGCCCGCATTGCCGCCGCAATTGGCCACCGGGCGGCTCTCGCCCAGGTAGACACCGATGTCTTCGGGCGATGTCTGTCCGGTGCTGGCGGAATGGCCGCCGCCCAGCACCTTCTCGCCCGCATTGCAGCAGGAGGTGACGGCGCAGGCCTGTGCATTCACCGGTTGCAGCGTGATCTCGCGCACGGTGACTCCCGTGCTCACCGAGCCTGCCGCGCCGGTCGGGCCCGCAGGGCCGGTGCCACCGGTGGAGCCGGTCGCGCCCGTGGCACCGGTCGCACCCGTGGGG
>NZ_BAAJYR010000462.1:0-2562 GCF_057546605.1 Acidovorax sp. KPB24-03
CGCCAGGGCCTGCTCGCCGGCCGCCGTGAGGCCCAGGCGGCGCGTGGTGCGGTGCAGGAGGCGGGCGCCGGCCCAGGCCTCCATCTGCGCGAGGTAGCGCGTGACCATGGCGCGCGACATGTCCAGCGATTCGGCGGCGGCGGTCATGCTGCCGCGCTCGGCGATGCGCACGAAGACATCGGCGGCGGTGAGGCGGTCCATATTTGATCGATCGATGCAACAAAGCTTTGCATGGTAGGGGGTTTTTCGGCCGATCCAGGCAACCTACGATCCAGCCCATTCCTTCTTTCCTTTATCCAAACCCTCGCTGACCAGGAGCCCGCCATGTCCCGCACCCCCCGATTCCTTCGCACCCTGATCGCCGGCGCCGCCAGCCTCGGCTTTGCCGCCGTGGCGCTGGCCGCCGGCCCGCTGCAGCTGCAGGTGTACAACCCCGGCACGAAGAGCCTGTTCCCCGTGTCGTCGGAGCTGATCACGGGCGAGACCGAAGCCGTGCTGATCGACGCGCAATTCCAGCGCGACGACGCCCAGGCGCTGGTCGAGAAAATCCGCGCCAGCGGCAAGAAGCTGACCACGGTGTACATCAGCCACAAGGACCCCGATTTCTACTTCGGCCTGGACGTCATAAAAGCCGCCTTCCCCGCGGCCCGCATCGTCGCCACGCCGCAGACGGTGGCCGGCATCCAGGCCTCCAAGGATGGCAAGCTCGCCCACTGGGGCCCCATCCTCAAGGGCAACGCGCCCCAGGCCCTGGTGGTGCCCGAGCCGCTGCAGGGCGACACCATCACGCTGGAAGGCCAGGCCATCCAGGTGGTCGGCCTGAACGGCCCGACGCCCGGCCGCACGGTGGTGTGGATTCCCTCGCTGAAAGCCGTGGTGGGCGGCGTGCCGGTGGCCGCCAACATCCACGTCTGGATGGCCGACACGCAGACGCCCGAATCGCGCCGCGACTGGCTCGCCACGCTTGACCAGATCGACGCGCTGCAGCCGGAGGTCGTGGTGCCGGGCCACTTCGTGCCGAACGCCAGCGGCCGCGATCCGCGCAGCACGGCCTCGGTGGCGTTCACCCGCGGCTACGTGAAGGCCTTCGAGGAAGAAGCCGCCCGCGCCAAGGACTCGGCCGCGCTGGTCGCCGCCATGAAGAAGCGCTACCCGCAACTGGGCGAATCGTCTTCGCTGGAGCTGGGCGCCAAGGTCATCAAGGGCGAAATGAAATGGCCGCAGTGAACGCCGCCGCACCGTCTGCGGTGCTGCACTACGTCTTCGACCCGCTGTGCGGCTGGTGCTACGCCGCCGCGCCGCTGGTGCAAGCCGCGCGGCAGGTGCCGGGCCTGGCGATCGCGCTGCACGGCGGCGGCATGCTGGCCGGCCCCAACCGCATCGCCATCACGCCCCGGTGGCGCGACCACGTGGTGCCGCACGACCGGCGCATCGCCCAGCTCACCGGCCAGCCCTTCGGCGAGGCGTACTTCGAAGGCCTGCTGCGCGACCCGACGGCGGTGATGGATTCGGAGCCGCCGACCACCGCCATCCTGGCCGCCCAGGCCCTGGGCCAGCGCGGGCTGGACATGGCGCACCGCATCCAGCAGGCGCACTATGTGCAAGGCCGCCGCGTGGCGGACGCCGCCGTGCTGCAGGATCTGGCGGCCGAACTGGGCCTGGACGCCGCGGCGTTCCGTGCCGCCTTCGCGCAGTGGCAAGGCGCGCCCACGCAGGCGCACTTCGCGGAAAGCCGCCAGTGGCTGGCGCGCGCGGGCGCCAGGGCTTTCCCACCCTGGCACTGGAGCAGCCCGGCGCGCCGCTGCAGACGCTGGACATCGGCCCCTGGCTGGGCCAGCCCGAGGCCTGGAAGACCGTGCTGCGCCAGCACCTGGAGGCCGGGCGGGCCGCCATCGCGCCGGCCGGCAGTGCCCTGGCCTGTCGCCCGGACGGCTGCGCGATCTGATGGCGGGCGGGCATTCCCTGCCCTGCGGTTTTCAGCCGGGGAACACCGGTTCGCCCAGGTTGAGCATCAGCCGGTTGGCCCAGGCGAAGATCGCCACGGCGTGCACGGCGTCGAGGATTTCCAGGTCCGACAGGCCGGCCGCGCGCAGCGGCCGCACCTGGTCCGCACCGAACGCGCCGGGCGCGCGCGTGAGGTCGATGCTGGCCTGCACGATGGCCTGCTCGCGCGCGGTGGTGCCCGCGCCCTGCGGCTCGGTGAACACCTGCACGATCACGTCGTTGCGCTTGGCCAGCTGCTCGAACCGCTGCGCATGCACCGAGGCGCAGTACACGCAGCCGTTCACGCGCGAGACCACGGCACTGGCCAGTTCGCGCTCGGCGCGCGTCAGGCCGCCGGGCGCGTACATGATCGCGTTGAACACGATCGACCGCTCCTCCAGGATGCGCGGCTGGTGCACCAGCACCCGGTAGTAGTCGCTGGTCTTGGCCTTGGGGTGGCTGGCCTCCAGCACTGCCAGCTGCGCGGGCGAGGCCTGCGCCAGGTCCAGCACGGGCAGCCAGGCTTTCCACTCCAGCGTCTCGCTGGTGTAGCCGTTCACGCGCACGGGCTCGCCGGGC
>NZ_BAAJYR010000463.1:0-2561 GCF_057546605.1 Acidovorax sp. KPB24-03
CCGCCGTGGCCGCGCTCGGCGTGGCGGGCCTGGTCTGCGGCTGGTGGCTTGCCACGCGCGAGACCGGCAGCGACGGCACCGGCCGGCAGCCTTGACTTGACGCGCCACGCACCGCAGGGGCCTGTGCGCAAGTCCCGGGTGGCCCCCGTTTCGTTGGAACTGAAAGGATGAGTCCATGACCGCTTCCTCGCTCTCCCAGGCCGCGCGCGTCGCGCAGACCTTCACGCTCTATGCGGCCGGCGGCCGCGTGTACGCCAGCAATGTGCGCGATAAGCTCATCGACCTGGGCGGGCTGACCGAGGCCCATGGCCGCTACGGCTACGCGCTGGACGGCGGCGACCAGGTGGCGCGAGACGGGTTTCCCAGCCCCGAGGACGCGCTGGCGGACATCGCCGGCACCGTTACCTTTCTGTACCTGGACGGGCAGTTCACCGCGCTCGAAGACCTGTCCGATGGCCGCAGCCCGGACCTGAGCGACGTGCCTCAGATCCAGATCAGCCTGGACGCACTGGGCCATGGCGAGCCGGCCATCGCCGCCGATATCTGACCGTTGGCCCTGCGCCCCGGGTCCGGGAATCCCCGGTGGACGCTGTCCGGCAGGCCGGCTATGGTTTGTGAACGGTGTTCACAATCGTGATGGGCGCCGCACCCGGCCCCGGCGCGGGCCGCCAGGAGACGACGCATGAAAGTGGAACCCTACCTGTTTTTCGACGGCCGGTGCGAAGAAGCGCTGGCGTTCTACCGCACGGCTCTGGGCGCGGAGGTCACCGCGCTGATGCGCTTTTCGGACAGTCCCGCCCCGACCGATGCGTCCGGTTGCGCGGGCGCGGCCCCGCCGCCGGGCGACAAGGTCATGCACGCCGCGTTCCGCATCGGCGAGACCACGCTCATGGCCTCTGACGGCATGAACGGAGGGCAGCCCGTCTTCCAGGGCGTGTCGCTGTCGCTCAACCCGGCCGACGAGGCCGAGGCCCGGCGCCTGTTCGCCGCGCTGTCCGAGGGCGGCCAGGTGCAGATGCCGCTGTCGCCCACCTTCTTCTCGCCCGCGTTCGGCATGGTGGCCGACCGGTTCGGGGTGCCGTGGATGGTGGTGTGCACGCCCACTGCCTGACCGACCCGCCCTGATGCCGAACGCGTGCCATCGCCCCTCCGATTGACCACCACGGCCCCCGCGCCCGCTCAGCCCATGATCGACACGCCCCACATCGCCGACCTGCCCGCCCGCCCCACGGCGTTCATCCACGTCACCTGCACCCGCGAGGAGATCCAGCACGTCATGGGCCAGGGCGTGCGCGACCTCATGGACGCCGTTGCCGCCCAGGGCGCCTCGCCCGCCGGCCCCTGGTTCACCCACCACCGGCGCCGGCCCACGGACACCTTCGACTTCGAGATCAGCGTGCCCCTGGCCGCGCCCATCGGCCCGCACGGCCGCATGCAGCCCGGCGAGTGGCCCGCCATGCGCGTGGCCCGCACCGTGCACCGCGGGCGCTATGAAGACCTGGCCGGCGCCTGGGGCGAGTTCCTGCAATGGATCGAGGGCGAGGGCCTCACGCCCACGGGCGAGCTGTGGGAGTGCTACCTGACCGGGCCCGAGACCGGCTCGGACCCCGCCGCCTGGCGCACGGAGCTGAACCAGCCGCTGCAGGATTGAGCGGCCTGCCAGCTGCGTTGGGCAGCTTGCTATTGAATCGATAGCAATGCGGGCATGGAAATCGCCGGTATGGACTGGTTTTTCCTTGAAATGCAGGCTTGGAATGGCATGGCAGTGCGGACCCGTCCCGTCCCTGCGGCATGATCCGCGCGCAGGCCACTGTTCCATCCCCGCACCAGTCCGTCCTGCCGCGCCCGCGTTGCAGCGCCGCCGGCCGCCCCCATGTGCAGTGACAGACCATGCCGCCGCATGGCCCGCGCCACGCCGGCCGCACCCCACCGTGCACGCCGGGCGCCGGGGCCGCGCGCGGCGCCACCCAGGAGCTTTCCATGCCAGCCGTTGCCGACACCCCCATCCTGAACACCCAGCCCCTGGGCCCGCTGTGGCCCACGGTGGACCCGTTCCTGTTCTGCGCCCACCACGACGACGCCTATCCGCCCGGCAATGCCGAACTGGGGCCCGATGCGCCGCTGGACGGCCGGCAGATCGGGCAGGACTTCTCGCGCCGGGACGGCTGGAGCATGTACCACGGCGACGTGGTGCCCGGGTTCCCGCCGCACCCCCACCGCGGGTTCGAGACGGTGACCATCGTGCGCAAGGGCCTCATCGACCATGCCGATTCGCTGGGCGCCGCCGCCCGCTTCGGCCAGGGCGACGTGCAGTGGCTCACCGCCGGCGACGGCGTGGTGCATTCCGAGATGTTCCCGCTGCTGGACCGCACCGGGCCCAACCCGCTGGAGCTGTTCCAGATCTGGCTCAACCTGCCGGCGCGTTCCAAGCGGGTCGATCCGCACTTCACCATGTTCTGGTCCGGCGACATTCCGCGTGTGGTGGACCCGGGCACGGACGGCGGCGGCGCCACCCACGTGGCCGTGGTGGCTGGCCGGCTGGGCGAGGCCGCGCCCCTGGC
>NZ_BAAJYR010000464.1:0-2560 GCF_057546605.1 Acidovorax sp. KPB24-03
GCCCAGGAGGGCCGGCGCGGGGGCCGCTCGCCAGCACCCGACCGCCGCCAAGCAGCACCAGGTGCTGCGCCAGCCGGGCCACTTCGTCCTGCGCATGGCTCACGTACAGCACGGGAATGTCCAGTTCGCGCTGCAGGCGCTCCAGATAGGGCAGCACTTCGGCCTTGCGCTGCGCGTCCAGGGCGGCCAGGGGCTCGTCCATCAGGAGCACGCGGGGGCTGGCGGCCAGGGCCCGGGCCATCGCCACCCGCTGACGCTCGCCCCCCGACAGGATGCTTGGCTGGCGGGCCAGCAGGGGTTGCAGCCCGAGCAGTTCGACGGCCTGCTCCAGCGACACCTTCCTGCGCGCCGGGGGTGTGCGCCGCAGGCCGTACTCGAGGTTGCGGCGCACGTCCAGGTGCGCGAAAAGGCTCGATTCCTGGAACACATAGCCCAGCGCCCGCTGGTGCGTCGGGAGCCACAGGCGCTGCGCGTCGTCCTGCCACACCTGCCCATGAACGGCCACGCGCCCCTGGGCCCGCTCCAGGCCCGCCAGGGCCCGCAGGCAGGTCGTCTTGCCACAGCCCGAGGGACCGTAGAGCGCCGTGACGCCCCGGCCGGGAAGGGACAGGTCCAGGTCCAGCGCGAAGCCGCCCGGGCGCTGCAGCCGCAGGCGTGCCTCGATGGTGCCTTCGCCCGTGCAGGGCAACCGTCCCGCACCGGCCGTCATGCCGCGCCCTTGCCGGGCCGTGCGGGCTGCAGCCAGTGCAGCAACAGCAGCACCCCGAACGAGAACACCACCATGCTCCCCGCCAGCCAGTGGGCCTGCAGGTATTCCATGGCCTCCACGTGGTCGTAGATCTGGACCGACACCACGCGCGTCACGCCGGGAATGTTGCCGCCGAGCATGAGCACCACGCCGAACTCTCCCACCGTGTGCGCAAAGCTCAGCACCCCCGCCGTGAGAAAGCCCGACCGCGCAAGCGGCATCCCCACGGTGAAGAAGCGGTCCCACGGGCCCGCGCCCAGCGTGGCGGCGGCTTCCATCGGCCGCGCTCCCAATGCCTCGAATGCGCGCTGCAGCGGCTGCACCGCGAACGGCAGCGAGTACACGACCGATCCCACCAGCAGACCGGCGAAGGTGAAGGGCAGGGTGGCCAGCCCCATCGACTGCATCGCGCGGCCCACCGGGCCGTTGGGGCCCAGGGTGAGCAGCAGGTAGAAACCGATCACCGTGGGGGGCAGCACCAGCGGTAGCGCCACCACCGCCGAGACCGGGCCGCGCCAGCGCGACGGCGTGTGCGCCAGCCACCAGGCCAGTGGCGTGCACAGCACCAGCAGCGTGAGCGTGGTGAGCGCGGCCAGCCGCAGCGTGAGGCCGATGGCAGCCAGATCTTGCGCAGAAAAAGGCATCGGCAGCGTGTCGGTCCGGCGGCTTTGGCGGGTGCGGGCAGGGGCTCAGAGCCCGTAGCCGTAGGCCCGGATCACCTCGCGCGCCGCGTCGCTGCGCAGGAATTTCATCAGGGCAATGGCGGCGGGCTGGTCCTTGCCCGTGGCGAGCAGGACGGCATCCTGCCGGATGGGGTCGTGCAGCGCCTCCGGCACCTGCCAGGCCGAGCCCTTGGCGATCTTGCCGCCTTCCATGACCTGCGACAGCGCCACGAAGCCCAGCTGCGCATTGCCCGTGGCCACGAACTGGTAGGTCTGCGCGATGTTCTCGCCCGTCACGAAGCGCGGCTGCAGGCGCTCGCCCAGGCCGAGCTTTTCCAGCGTCTGCACGGCTGCCAGGCCATAGGGCGCGAGCTTGGGGTTGGCGACGGCCAGATAGGTGAAATCGCCCGCCTTGAGCACCTGGCCCTGGTCGTCCACGTAGCCTTCGCGCGGGCTCCACAGCACCAGCCGTCCCACGGCATAGGTGAAGCGCGATCCCTGCACGGCCTGGCCCTCCTGCTCCAGCCGGGCGGGCGTGGTGTCGTCGGCGGACAGCAGCACCTGGAACGGTGCGCCGTTCTTGATCTGCGCATAGAACTTGCCGGTGGCCCCGAACGACAGCACGGCCTTGTGGCCGGTGGCCTGCTCGAACGCCGCGGCGATCTTCTGCATCGGCGCCGTGAAATTGGCCGCGACGGCGACGGGCACCTCTCCGGCATGGGCCGAAGCCAGGCCCGCCAGGACCATGCCGGCAGCGGCCAGAAGTCGGGAGGGGGCGGAGGCAAATCGCATGGCGCTATTCCTTGGATGAATAGCGGTCGAGTATAGCGACGGGTTTCCCGGGCAGCCCTGGACAGCGCGGCATGATGCGCCCATGACAAAGCGGCTTTCCCTCTCCGATGCGCTGGGCCAGGGCATGGCGGACCGGCGCATCGACATCCTGCGCCAGATCGGCGTGGGCGGATCGATCTCGCAGGCTGCGCGGGCCGTGGGCGTGAGCTACAAGGCGGCCTGGCAGGCGGTGGACGCGCTCACCAACCTGGCGGGCGTGCCCCTGGTGGCGCGCGCCGTGGGCGGCACCGGCGGTGGCGGCGCGCAGCTGACCCCGGCGGGGCTCGAATTGCTGAACGCGGCCGATGCGCTGGAGGAG
>NZ_BAAJYR010000465.1:0-2543 GCF_057546605.1 Acidovorax sp. KPB24-03
CGCTGCGGGTGCTACGGGACCTGCGGGCACCGCCGGCGCTGCAGGCGCCACGGGAGCCACCGGAGCCACCGGGCCGACAGGCGCCGCCGGTGCGACGGGAGCGACCGGGTCGACAGGTGCCACGGGCGAGGGCTATGCCAACGGCACGGCTGGTGGGCAGATCACGTTGACGTCGTCGTCCGCGCCCTTCAGCCCGCAGGCTCCCGTCACGCTGACGGGAGACGCGAGCCTGAGCAATGCCGGCGTGCTCACCATCGCGGACGGCGCCATCACCGGCAACAAGATCGCCAACCTCAGCATCAACAATGCCAACATTGCCGTGAATGCCATCACCACCAGCAAGGTGGCGAATGGCACCGTGACCACCAGCAAGATGGCCGACCAGGCGATTTCCACGCTCAAGCTGCTGGACTCGGCGGTGACCAACGTCAAGCTGGCCGACGATGCGGTGAGCGTGTCCAAATTGCAGGGAGGTGCCTCCGCCGGGGCCCGAACCTACCTGCGCTCGGACGGCGTGTGGGTGCAGCCCGGGCAGCTCGTACAGGGCGGCACCCTGACATCGGGCTCCACCGTGCCCAGCACCCCGACCGGAGGGGTCTACTACGCGGCCCAGGGCGGCAGCACGCTGAACCTGCCCCCCGCGAACGTGGCGGGGCAGACGCTCACCATCATCACCCTCGATCCACAGAACGGCGCGTCGGTCATCCTGCAGGCCTCGGGCGCGGACACCATCGTGAATGCAAGCTTCAGCGGCAACGGCATCGGCAGCACCTTGCAGGGCGCCTTCAAGTACTTCCTGCTCAGCGACGGCAACGGGCGGTGGTTCGTGAACTGAAGCGCTCCGGCCGCAAAACGGCGGCGCCTTGCCCACCGCCGCCCGGTTCACGCCTTCGGCCCGGTCCCCTGCGGCCCCACCGCCGACATTCCGATGCCCAGCACCGCCAGTGCCCCCGTCAGCCCCACGATGGCCGGCCACCCGCCGTGCTGCCAGAACCATCCGCCCATCGATCCGACCACGCTCGAACCCATGTAGTAGAACCAGAGGTAGAGCGATGCCGCGTGCCCCTTGGTCAGCCCGGCCAGCGGGCCGATGGATGAACTGGCGATCGAGTGGCCGATGAAGAAACCGGTGGTCACCAGCGCGATGCCGGCGAACACGCCCCACAGCGACGGCGACAGGGTGAGCAGCGTGCCGCCCAGCATGAACGCGAAGCCCGCGGCGAGCAGCCCTCGCCGCCCCAGGCGGTCCGCCAGCCGGCCCGCCACGGACGACGACACGATGCCGAAGCCGAACACCAGGAACATCAGGCTGATCTGCGTCTGGCTGAGGCCGTAGGGTGCGCCGGACAGGCGGAACGTGGCGTAGTTGAACAGCGTCACGAAGATGCTCGTCAGCAGAAACCCGATGGCGAACAGCCGCAGCAGCCCGCGGTGGCGCAGGTGGCCGCCCCAGGCCCCCAAGTGGTAGCGGATCTGCAGCCCGGGCTGGGGCGTGAAGTGGCGCGACCGCGGCAGCAGCACGAGAAAGCCGATGGCCGACAGCAGGCACAGCGCGCCCAGGCAGCCCAGCGCGGCGCGCCAGCTCACCCATTCGGTGAGCACGCCCATGCCCACGCGCCCCATCATTCCGCCGAACGCCGTGCCCGCCACATACAGGCCCATGGTGTGCGCCAGATGGCGCGGGTCGATCTCCTCGGCCAGGTAGGCCATGGCCACGGCCGGCACGCCGCCCAGCACCAACCCTTCCAGCGCGCGGGCCACCAGCAGGCCGTGCCAGCTGGGCACGATGGCCGCGGCGATGTTCAGCAGCGAGGCCAGCGCCATCGAGGCGAACATCAACCCGCGCCGCCCCAGCGCCTGCGAAAACGCCCCCGCCAGCACGATCGCCACGGCCAGCAGGCCGGTGGTCAGCGACAGCGGCAAGGCGCTCTGCGCGGGGCTGATGCCGAACGATCGGGCAAACGCCGGCAGCAGCGGCTGCACGCAGTAGATGAGCGAAAAGCTGGCGAAACCCGCCAGGAACAGCGCCGCGGCGGCACGCCGGTAATCCGCGGAGCCGCGCGCGATCCAGCCCGAAGCGGACGTGCCCGGCGGCTTGGATCGGGCTGCGGGCGGTTCGGCCAGGGGCATGGCGGAAGGCGGGGCGAGGTCTGGAGAGGCGGTCAACGAAGGCATGGGTCGAACGATGGACGGCAGAGCAAGGCGGCAAGGGAAAGGCGCTGCGCCGAAAGGCAGCCAGCGCTGGAATCTAGGCGCTTCCCTCATATATGTCCAATATATGATTCATCTCATCACCATACCTATTTCAGATACCCGATGGAACTGCGACACATCCGCTACTTCATCGCCGTGGCCGAGGAAGGCAACTTCACCCGCGCCGCGGCGCGCCTGGGCATGGCGCAGCCGCCGCTGAGCCTGCAGATCAAGGACCTGGAAGCCGAGGTGGGCGTGCCGCTGTTCCACCGCGTGCCGCACGGCGCGCAGCTCACCGACGCGGGCCGCGCCTTCCTGGAAGGCGTGGGTGGCCTGCCGGCGCGCACCTT
>NZ_BAAJYR010000466.1:0-2543 GCF_057546605.1 Acidovorax sp. KPB24-03
TTCCATGTCGGCGATGACCTGATGGGCCATCGGTGCCTGACCCGCCACTTCGGGCAGCGCGATGTTGATCTGGTGCAGATGGCCGGAGCCATAGAACAGCCAGTTCAGCGTGCGCCCATCGGGCAGCAGCTGGCCACCTGCGTGATCACGCTTTCGCCGCCGCTGGAGATGTGCGTGCCCATTGAAAAGGAAGGAAAGGGGGAAAACGGCAGGAAGGCGGTTGAGGGTGTTTTAAGCCATCAGCGCAATCAGGGCCTGCTTGGAGTGCTATCGATTGAGTAGCGGAAGCAAATTAACGGAATCACACACATCAAAGAAAAGAGTGAAAAGTGCCTGATGCCTTAGTTCTGATTGCCTTGGTTGCTATTGAATGAATAGCAAACGGAGAGTGTGCCGACCAGTGCAAAGCAATCTGCCAATGGCTGCGATGGGTTTGCTTTGGTGCGGTCATTGCATTGAAAATAAAAGATATGATTATTTCATGCATTCTATGAATGCATCATTTTCGTGGAAGAAAATTAATGCGTTTATGTAATCCTTGGTGCTGGGCTTTTCTAGTTGCTCATTCAAATTCTCTATTACGTCTTCGATGTCCTCTTTGGTAAGGTAGGGGTAAAAGCCCTCTGTTGAGTATCCATGCCTTACAGCTTTTTCCTCATCTGGTGAGAGATTTAAATCTGCTATGTAAAAGAAAACCTCCGAATTTTCTTTCAATTCTTTATTTTTTTTTTGCAATAAAGCCAGCCGTTTTGATTTTCTATTGATGCAAGAGCATCTTTTAGTTCGATAAGATTTTTCATGACTATTTGCAGCTAAGCTTTTTAAAGCCGCCTTGTTGGTTAGGGTGAAGTGTTTCTTGAACTGGGCCTGGGGACCGATGTTGGCCGCGAGGAATTAATTCAATTTGTGTCGGATCTTGCGCGCTATGGTGCCATGTTAGTCCCGGAGGGCTGGTCGTTGCAATTCCGCCTTTAGGGCCAGGTTTCACGATGCCCTAGTGCTGATTGGTCTGGTTGCTTCGTAATTGATAGCAATTGCTTCTGAGCCGCAAGTGGGAAAACACGGCGAATTCTTTTGCCGATTGAATTGGCGCGATCCGGAGTTTGGCTGCGGCCGTGTTGGGACGGACGTCTTTTGGGAACTTATCAAGATATCCAGATTTCCCGTACTTTACGCTGTAACTTTATTTCTTTTCGCGCTTGGCCATTTGCGAATGAAATTTTAAGAATTGGCATCGCTATTTTTTTCGTATTTAACCTCAAAAAATAGTATGTTAATTTTTTTACGGTCACACATTTTTTTTTAGTTCTTCGGAAGCGATCAGCATCGTTTTTTTGTATCGTATCTCGCGCTAGAAAAAAATCATCCTGAATTTTGTTAAAAATTACGGGAGAGAGTAAGTTCTCTTTCTCCTTTAGATCGGTCTCGTCGTGATTTATAAGTGAGAGAAATCTTCTAGTTCTCGCAATGTAATACTGATGATTTTTCTTTGTTCTTGAAATGATGGTGCATGGAATAAAATCCACATCTGCCGACATTTCTAAAGCACATTGCGTAACAAAATTCTGAGAAAATAAAGGAATGGATGTAAATGCTGGAATGTAATCCATTTCTTCGATGTTGGAGTCACTGTAGCTTTCTTGTGCCGCCCCAGTTACCTTCCAGCGAGAGTCTATTTTTTTTTCGTTTACATTTTCCCATATTATTTCCTCCAGTTTTTTTTGAACGCCTTCAGTAAAAATAACGTGGCGTTTCGTGGTCCGCGTATTAGGGGCTATTCTGTACAAACTTTTCATGGCAAATTACCTTGACCAAGAGTGGCGCGAAGATTTTTTTGCAAATCTAACAACTCTTTTTGAATTCTGTATTTATCCCATTTTTCTTTTTTTGCTACTTCAGTCATTTTGTTGAGTTTGTCTTCAATTGTTTGGTTGTATTGATTATGAGGGCAGCCTCCCAGCTTGAATCTCGAATGAGTGGCCTTTCCAGAGCCATCGTCGTCCCTTGGTAGGTATATCATGTTGTGCGCTGAGTTGATATCCATTCCAGACATCGAGAATATTGAATGATCTTTTAATTCGTGCGGGATTAGATGGTGGCGTTCTTGTCCCGTTCTTCGCTTCATCCATGTTGGATATGAACTCTTGGGGCAACGCTGAAGTCCAAAAATATCAATCCACCCAAGCGGATTTGACGCATATGCGAATGCATTTGACCCACCCATTAATCCAATCGGATCTTGGCTAACAAACCTGCCCACAGCCGGATCGTAATACCTGAACCGGTTGTAATGCAGCCCGGTTTCCTCATCGAACTGCTGGCCCTGGAATCGGAAGGGTTGCTCGATCGGCGGCGGGGCGGATGAACGGGCGCTGGCACCCTCGCTCCAGTCCATTCCCGGCCCATTTCCCATGCGGCGGCGGGCAGGACCGTCATCGGTCCCCGTTCTCGCCACGGGCCGCAGCGTGGCTTCCCCCCAGACCTTGTATTCCGCCGCCCAGGCGATGCGCCCCTGGGCATCGGTCAACTCCAGCGGCGCGCCG
>NZ_BAAJYR010000467.1:0-2525 GCF_057546605.1 Acidovorax sp. KPB24-03
CCTCGACGTATTCCACCCCCCGGTCGCGCAGCGCGTTCAGAGGCCGCTCGCCCGAGCGCACGGTGCGCTTGGGGCGAATGGTGCCGTAGAACTCGTTCTCGATCTGCAGCAGGCTGGTGCCCAGCTGGTTGTATTCGCCCCCGGGGTTGCGCACGCCCAGCGCCTCGTAGGCGGGGTACGGCCGGCTCAGGGCTTCGCGCAGCGAGGCGGCGTAGCCGTCCAGGCCGTTGTAGCTCACCGCCAGCGTGGCCTGCGCATCGCTCTGGTAGCCCAGGCGGCCCATGCGCAGCGAGGTGGCGTGCGGCAGGTAGAGCGCCTCGCCACCCAGGCGCTGCAGGCCGTGCTCGCGCCCCTGCACGAAGCATGGGCACAGCGCGGGCGAGGCGCCGAACAGATACAGCAGCACGAAGGCATGGCGGCGGAAGTTGCGGATCAGCGCGAAGTATTCGTCGCTGGTCACATCGGGCAGCGACCAGTTGTAGTGGATGCCCGAGATGGTCTGCATGCGCCGGCCGTAGCGGTGGCCCAGCCCCATGCGGTACACGCTCTTGGCGCGCCCCACGTTGGACGAGCCGTAGCGCGCCAGGGGAATGGTCTCGTCGGTGGGCAGGCCGCAGGGCATGCTGGACAGCCACAGCATCTCGCCGCCCGAAGCCTGCAGGCTGCGGTAGACGAACTGGTGGATCTCGGTGAGTTCGTCCAGGCATTCCTGCACGCCAAGGCGCGCTCCCGTGATCAGCTCGATCTGCGACTCGCTGTAGTCGGTGGTGATGTGGGGATGGGTCAGCGCCGAGCCGAGCGCCGCCGGGTGCGGCGTGAGCGCCAGCCCTCCCGTGGGCAGCACCCGCAGTCCCTCTTTTTCGATGCCACGGCGCATGCCAGCCAGTCGGCTGGCGGGCTGCGCGTGGATTTTCCGCTGCAGATGGCTCATCATCATTTGGTCGTTTCTTTATCACCTGATCGTCGGTTCGGCCCGGAACTTAGCACGGCCGGCACACTCTCGCTGGCGCACCAGATCAAGACCTTGGCTTCGCGCGGCCGCACCCCTCTTCGCAGGCAGGTCCGCCGCCCCGGGTGCCGCACTGCAACATCGCGCGTGTCGTGGCCAGCCAACGCAGGGCGTGCAATGCGCCCGGTCCAGCCACTGTTCCCGGGCACCCCTCGCCCGCGGAACGCACACGACGCCCATGAATGACTGGACACCATGCCCAAACTCTCAGTGCGTCCCACCATCTCGTCCGCAGGCCTGCCCGGCAACTCGACATCAAGTGCCCACGCCGCGCGCCGGCCAGCCACAAGCAGGCCCACCACAAGCTGCACCAGCTCGATCCGCGTGCAGCGCAGAACGAACTGCTGTCGCCCCTGTACGACGCAGGCCGGGCCGCGCGCAAATACCTCGCGCAGCCGCTGCCCGCCGCCGATGCCGCGTCCATGCCCCCGCGCAAGCCCAAATCGGTGCTGGGCCAGTTGGCGACCAAGGTAGGCAGTTGTTTCGGCATGGCGCGGGGCCACCCGAAGCCCGTCGAGGAAATGCTCCGCTACCAGAACACCTCGAAGGACCCCTCGCGCCTCCCTTCGCGCAGCCGCGGTCAATGGGAGAGCCTGGAGCCGGTGCTGACCGGGCAGATGAAGGCCGCCGAAACCGTGCGGCTGGCCCAGATCGCCGTGGACAAGGCCATCGCCATGGAGCGGCTGGTGCAGCACCATGAAACGCGCCTGAGTGAAGAGGCCAGCGAGCGCGGCCAAAGGGCGGCCAGCCTGGCCGACCAGGCACACCGGCTCGCCAGCGAACAAAAATCCATGGCCAGCTTGCGGGCTGCGCTTCATCGGCTGGACCAAAGGCTCGACCGATCGCTCGCGGAAAACGATGCGGCAGGTGACCGGGGCGGCAGCGATCAGGAAGCGCTGACCCGGCACATCGAGGCGTTGCAGGCGCTGAGAAGCCGGCAAGCCGCCAAGCACGCCGAACTGGAGCGAAGCAGCCAGGGCAAGGACGCCGAGCTGAAAGACATCCAGAAGCTGGCCACGGATCAGGCACGCGAACTGTTCGAATTCGAAGCCGGCGCCGACGATCTGAAGTCGCTGCAGCCGGCACTGGCCCGACGCCGCAAGGAGGCCGAACTGCAACTGGAGCACGCCCAGCGCCGCCACCGGACGGCGACCGAAGCCCTGCAAAAGACCTACGGCGAGATCATCGACTTGCAATTGCGGCGCCTGCCCGGCTTCGAGGTGTACCGAAGCTCGCCCGCGATTGCCGCCCTGCGCGAGGCGCTCCGCGACTGGGTGAAGGCCATCGACCCGACCCGCCACGGCGCCGAGGCCATCGCGCGCGCAGGCGCGCTGACGATGGCAATCAAGGCCCTGGTCGACACCAGCGGGGGCCATGCCGAGGTGGCGCTGCAGACGCTGCAGGCCCTGCGCACCCACACCTGGGGCACGCTGCTGCCCGACCCGGCTGCGGGCCCGGACACGGCCCCGGCACTGGACGCCGCCACGCAGCGCACGGTGGAGCTGCTGGCCCGCAT
>NZ_BAAJYR010000468.1:0-2521 GCF_057546605.1 Acidovorax sp. KPB24-03
CGGAGCCGGCCGGCAAGGCCGCCAAGGCCGAGGCCAAGGCAGCGGCGAAAGACGGCCCCCTGCCCGCCCTGGACCTGGCCCGCTTCGACCCCGCGGCCAAGCCCTTCTCCCAGGGCGACAAGGCCAGCGACAAGGCGCGCGTCGAGGCCCTGGCCCTCGAACTGGACACCCTGCAGGACCTGCTGTACGCCGACAAGCGCTACAAGCTCCTGGTGATCCTGCAGGGCACCGACACCTCCGGCAAGGACGGCACGGTGCGCGGGGTGTTCGGCCGCATGAGCGCGTTGGGCGTGCACGCCGTGGGCTGGAAGGCGCCCACCGACACCGAGCGCGCCCACGACTACCTCTGGCGCATCCACCAGCAGGTGCCCGGCGCGGGCGAGCTGACCGTGTTCAACCGCAGCCACTACGAAGACGTGCTGGTGCCCGTGGTGAACGGCTGGATCACACCCGAGCAGCACCGCCAGCGGCTGGCGCACATCAACGACTTCGAACGCCTGCTGACCGAAACCGGCACCGTGGTGGTGAAGTTCATGCTGCACATCAGCCGGGACGAGCAGCGCAAGCGCCTACAGGAGCGCCTGGACGACCCGGCCAAGCACTGGAAATTCGACCTGGGCGACATCGCCGCGCGCAAGCAGTGGGACGACTACCAGCGCGCCTACGCCACCCTGCTGGCCGCCACGCACACGCCGTGGGCCCCCTGGACCATCGTGCCTGCCGACTCCAAGACCCACCGCAACCTGATGATCGCCACCGTGCTGCGCGAGGTGCTGGCCCGGCTCGGCCTGCGCTACCCCGAAGGCGATCCCGCGCTGGCGGGCATCCAGGTGGAATGAGCCGCGAGACCGCCCGTCGGCCGGCCCTTGAAAAACGGCGTTGCGACCCGCTGCCCAGGTTATGCATTCGGCGCATAAACCTGTAACACTCCGGCCTTGGACAGTTGCCGGGGGCAGGCATAAGCTCCGTCGTCTGAACTGATCCCTCCTTCAAGGAAACCCCCTCATGTCGAACACCAACGGCACCCGCACCCAGCACGAACTGCCCTCCTACCTCCAGGCCGACGACCTCGGCCCGTGGGGCAACTACCTGCAGCAGGTGGACCGCGTCACGCCCTACCTGGGCAACCTGGCGCGCTGGGTGGAAACGCTCAAGCGCCCCAAGCGCATCCTGATCGTGGACGTGCCGATCGAGCTGGACAACGGCACCATCGCCCACTTCGAGGGCTACCGCGTGCAGCACAACCTGAGCCGCGGTCCCGGCAAGGGCGGCGTGCGCTTCCACCAGGACGTCACGCTGTCCGAAGTGATGGCCCTGTCGGCCTGGATGTCGGTCAAGAACGCGGCCGTGAACGTGCCCTACGGCGGAGCCAAGGGCGGCATCCGCGTCGATCCCAAGAAGCTGTCGCGCGGCGAGCTGGAGCGCCTGACGCGCCGCTACACCAGCGAGATCGGCCTGCTCATCGGCCCTTCCAAGGACATCCCCGCCCCTGACGTGAACACCAACGGCCAGGTCATGGCCTGGATGATGGACACGTACTCCATGAACACCGGCGCCACCGCCACGGGCGTGGTCACCGGCAAGCCGGTGGACCTGGGCGGCTCGCTCGGCCGCGTCGAGGCCACCGGCCGCGGCGTGTTCACCGTGGGCGTGGAAGCCGCCAAGCTGACGGGCCTGCCGCTGGAAGGCGCACGCATCGCGGTGCAGGGCTTCGGCAACGTGGGCGGCATCGCCGGCAAGCTGTTCGCCGAAGCGGGCGCCAAGGTGGTGGCCGTGCAGGACCACACCGGCACCATCTTCCAGCAGGGCGGCCTGGACGTGCCCGCCCTGCTGGAGCACGTCAAGAAGACGGGCGGCGTGGGCGGCTTCGGCGGCGCCGATGCGATCGCCAAGGAAGACTTCTGGGGCGTGGACTGCGAGATCCTCATCCCCGCCGCGCTGGAAGGCCAGATCACCAAGCACAACGCCGGCCAGATCAAGGCCAAGCTCGTGATCGAGGGCGCCAACGGCCCCACGACCACCGAGGCCGACGACATCCTGCACGACAAGGGCGTGCTGGTGCTGCCCGACGTGATCGCCAACGCTGGCGGCGTGACGGTGAGCTACTTCGAATGGGTGCAGGATTTCTCCAGCTTCTTCTGGAGCGAGGACGAGATCAACGCCCGCCTCGTGCGCATCATGCAGGAGGCCTTCGCCGGCATCTGGCACGTGGCGCAGGAACACAAGGTGAGCCTGCGCACGGCCACCTTCATCGTGGCGTGCCAGCGCATCCTGCACGCCCGCGAAATGCGCGGTCTGTACCCCTGATCCGCCCTTGCCCGAGGAGGGTCCGCCCGGCCTACCCGGCCGGCGCCCTTCCCTGGAATGGACCGCCAGCGCCCCACCGGGCCTGGCGGTTTTTTTTATGCCCGTACGCCGGTCAGGGCGGCGGGCCGGAGCCCTGCGGTGCATCGCCCGCCGGCCGCGCCGCACCAGCCTCGAACACCCGCAGCGCCACGCAAAACGGCTGCACGCAGGGGCG
>NZ_BAAJYR010000469.1:0-2514 GCF_057546605.1 Acidovorax sp. KPB24-03
AACGGCGTGTCCAAGGCCTATGCCATGACCGGCTGGCGCATCGGGTACGGGGCCGGGCCGGCGCAACTCATCCAGGCCATGGTCAAGCTGCAGTCGCAAAGCACCTCGGGCGCCAACGCCATCGCGCAGGCCGCAGCGGTGGCGGCGCTGACGGGCCCGCAGGATTTCGTGGCGCAGAGCCGGCGCATCTTCCAGGAGCGCCGCGATACCGTGCTGCAGGCGCTGACCGCCATCGATGGCCTGCACTGCCACCGGCCGCAGGGCGCCTTCTACCTGTTCGCCTCCTGCAGCGCGTTGTGGGGCCTGCGCACGCCCCAGGGCACGCCTATCCGCAGCAGCGACGACTGGATCCTGCACCTGCTGGAGTCCGAAAACCTCGCCGCGCTGCAGGGCAGCGCGTACGGCGTCGGCACGCATTTCCGCATCTCGTTCGCCGCCGGCACCGACGAGCTGCTGGAAGGATGCCGGCGCATCGCCCGCGCCCGTGCATCGCTGGTCGCCTGATGCCTCGGCCACTGTGTCTCCCGCTCCGCCCCGTCCCGTCCCACCACGCCCCGTTCCAAGGATCGCCATGAACCGCCTGTCGCTTCGCCCCTTCCTCGCCCTCGCCTCGGTACTCGGAGTGGCCGCCGCGCTGCAGGCCACGGCCGTGCGGGCCGCGGACCCGTTTCCCTCCAAGCCGGTGCGCATCGTCGTCGGCTTCTCGCCGGGTGGCTCCAACGACATCGTCGCGCGGCTGATCGCCCCCAAGCTGGCCGACGCCCTGGGCCAGCCGGTCGTGATCGACAACCGGCCGGGCGCGGGCGGCAACATCGCCGCCTCGGCGGTGCTGTCGGCCCCGCCCGACGGGACCACGCTGCTGATGTGCACCACGGGCACGCTGTCGATCCAGCCGCACCTGATCAAGTCGCTGCCCTTCAATCCCGAGACGGATCTGCTGCCCGTCACGCAGATCGCCAACGCGCCTTACCTGCTGCTGGTGAATGCCGCGCTGCCGGTCAAGACCGTGGGCGAACTGGTCCAGTACGCCCGGCAAAGGCCTGGCGAGCTCAATTTCGCGTCGTCCGGCAACGGCACGGGTGGCCACCTGGCCGGCGAAATGCTCAAGTCGCGCGCGGGCATCGACATCGTGCACATCGCCTACAAGGGCACCGGCAGCGCCATGGCCGACGTGCTGTCGGGCCAGGTGTCGATGATCTTCGACCAACCGGTCAGCTCGATGCCGAACGTGCGCTCGGGCAAGCTGCGGCTGCTGGCCGTGGCCAGCGCCCGGCGGCTGCCCGGCTTTCCCGATGTGCCGACCGTGTCGGAGACGGGTGTGCCGAATTTCGACCCGGTGACCTGGACGGGCCTGTGCGCCGCCAAGGGCACGCCACCCGCGGCCATCGCGCGCGTGCAGCAGGAAGTGGCCAAGGTGCTGGCCATGCCCGAGATCGCCCAGCGCCTGGTGCAGGACGGCCTGGAGCCCGTCGGCAGCACGCCACGGCAGTTCCGGGAATTCCTGGTGGCGGACAAGCAGAAATGGGGCCGCGTGATCCAGGACGCCGGCGTCAAGCTCGACTGAGTACCCGCGGCGTCACGCCTCGGCCCGACCTCCGTTGCGAAGTCACGGGGAAGGCAGGGGCTACCGCGTCTCGCGCACGGTGAGCCAGGCGCTGGCGGCCCCGCTGAGCACGATGGCCGCGATGCCCGCCAGCGACCAGGCGTCCGGCACATGGCGGAACAGCAGCCAGCCGGCGAGCATCGCGAAGCCGATCTGGCTGTAGAGGAACGGCGCGATCGTCACCGGCGTCGTGCGCGCATAGGCCTGGAGCAGCAGCATATGCCCCACGGCGCTCGACAGGCCCATGGCGAACATGCCGGCCCACAGCCATGGGTCCGCGATGGCGGTCCAGGTGAACGGCACGCCCACCGACACCAGCGCCGCGGCCAGCCAGCCGGTGTAGAGCTGCGTGGTGGCGGGGCTCTCGTGCCCCGCCATCTTGCTGCTGATGACCTGGTAGCCCGTGCCGGTGGCCAGCAGGCACAGCGGCCAGAGCATGGCCCAGGTGAAGGCCTCGCCCCCCGGGCGGATGATGGCCAGCGTGCCCGCCAGCCCCAGGACCACGAGCGCCCAGCGCGGCGCGCTCACCCGCTGGTGCAGCCACAGCGCCGCCACCACCGTCACGCACAGCGGCGTGGCCGCCACGATGGCGGTGAACTCGGCCAGCGGCAGGTGCTGGATGCTGATGAAGCCGAAGAGGCTCGTGGCGGCGAACAGCACCGCGCGCAGCGCCTGGAACCGCGGCTGCGTGGTGCGCAGCACGGCAACGCCTTCGCGCTGCAGCACGAACACCGTGGTCAGCAGCGCCTGGAACAGGTAGCGCAGCCACAGCGCCATGAAGAGCGGCACGGCGGCGCTGACCCATTTGGTGGTGGCGTCCAGTACCGCGAAGCATGCGCAGGCGCCCACGGTGAGGCCAATGCCCGCGACGGCCGCGGCGCGGCTGCGCAGGGCGTGCAGCGGCGGCGGGG
>NZ_BAAJYR010000470.1:0-2506 GCF_057546605.1 Acidovorax sp. KPB24-03
CCCGCAGAGCGCGGACTCTGCGCGCAGCCTGCCAGCACGGCGGCGAAAAGGACCGTGCAGATCCCCGCCGCGAGGCGGGCGCGGCCCCGGGTGCGGCCCGTCACAGCCGCACCGGAATGCCCCGCTCGGCCATGCGCGCCTTCGCCTGGCCGACGGTGTATTCGCCGTAGTGGAAGATGCTGGCGGCCAGCACGGCATCGGCCCCGCCCTGCTGCACGCCGTCGGCCAGGTGGTCGAGGTTGCCCACCCCGCCCGAGGCGATCACCGGCACGCTGACCGCGTCGCTCACGGCGCGGGTGAGCTGCAGGTCGAAGCCGGACTTGGTGCCGTCGCGGTCCATGCTGGTGAGCAGGATCTCGCCCGCGCCGCGCCGCGCCATCTCGGTGGCCCATTGCAAAACGTCCAGCCCGGTGTTCTTGCGCCCGCCGTGGCTGTACACGTCCCAGCCCTCGCCCCGCGCCTGCAGGTCCTCGCCCTGGCGGCGCTTGGCATCGATGGCCACGACGATGCACTGCGCGCCGTACTTGGCCGAGGCGGCGCTGATGACATCCGGGTTGGCGATGGCGGCGGAGTTGAAGCTCGTTTTGTCGGCGCCCGCGTTCAGCAGGCGGCGCACGTCTTCCACCGTGCGCACGCCCCCGCCCACGGTCAGCGGAATGAAGACCTGGCTGGCCACGGCTTCGATGATGTGCAGGATGAGGTCGCGCCCGTCGCTGGTGGCGGTGATGTCCAGGAAGGTCAGCTCGTCGGCGCCCTGGCCGTTGTAGCGCGCGGCGATCTCGACGGGGTCGCCCGCGTCGCGCAGTTCGAGGAAGTTGACGCCCTTGACCACGCGACCGCCGGTCACGTCGAGGCAGGGAATGATGCGTTTGGCAAGCATGGGAAGTCCGAAGAAAGAAACGGGTGAAGGGGCGGCTCAGCCGGCCCCCAGGCGCTGCCAGCCCGACCAGCCGGCGCCGGGCGCCAGGTGCACGGGTTGGTCGATGCAGGCGGCTTCCACGCACACCATGTGCCGGTAGCCGTCGGGGGGCAGGTCGGCCAGCTTGGCGCACAGCGCGGCGCCGGGGTTCCAGACCACCGTGTTGCCCCAGGACGGGCTTTGCGCGAGGGTCAGCGCGTGGTCGCCCGCGTGCAGCCGAAGTGGCGCGGGCGCGGCCGAGAAGATGCAGTCGTATTCGCCGTCGAACGCCACGGGGCCCTGCTGCACCGAATGCACGTCGGCCACCGAATCCCAGCGGGCGCAGCCATCGAGCCCCTCCACGCGGGTGGCGGCGATGTCGCTCACGCGGTAGTAGCCGTGCAGCGCGGCGGTGAAATCCCACGCCGTGGTGCCGGTGTTGCGCACCGACAGGTCGAGCAGAAGGTGTTCGGCGGACAGCGCCACCGTGAGGCACGCCGCGAAGCCGTGGGGCCACCAGGCCCGCGTCTCGGGCGTGTCGTCCAGCGCGAACACGGCGCGGGCCACGGGGCCCTCGCTGCCGCTGCCGCCATCGGCCTCGCTGCGCTCCACCCGCCAGGGCAAGGTGCGCGCGAAGCCGTGCTTGGCCAGCGGGCCGCGCTGGTTGAACTGGGGAAAGCACACGGGAACGCCCCCGCGGATCGGCGAGTGGCCGTCCAGGGCGGCGCGCGGGCTCAGGAAGAACCGCTCGGCGCCATCGCGGCCGGTCCAGGACAGCACCTGGGCGCCCTGCAGCGCGATGGTGGCGGTCTCGCCCGTCGGCAGCGCCAGCTGCAGCGCGGGCAGGCCATGGAAGGTCACGGAGCGCGCGGAGGGCGGCACGGGCGGAGTGGCGGTCATCCGGCGATTGTAGGAGCCCGCCACGCGCCGGGCAGGGGCGCGGGGCCGGTGGCGGGGCGGCGTCCCGCATACAGCACAATCGCGGGTTTTCCCCAAATCGGTGCATCGCCGGCTCCCCCTTTCGGGGCCCGCCGGCCGCGCCCTGTAACCCATGCAGCCCAAGAAAAGAAAGCTCCCGCCCGCGGTCGGCATCCTCGTCGCGATGGCGCTCGGCATCGTGATCGGCCACCTGATCCACGCCAACGTGCTCCAGCCGGAGGAAGCCGCGCGCATCGCGGGCTACATCTCCATCGCCTCGGACGTGTTCCTGCGACTCATCAAGATGCTGATCGCGCCGCTGGTGTTCTCCACCCTGGTGGTGGGCATCGCCCACATGGGCGATGCGTCGTCGGTGGGCCGGGTGTTCGCCAAGGCCATGGGGTGGTTCCTCACGGCATCGCTGGTGTCGCTGCTGCTGGGCCTGGTGCTGGCCAACGTGCTGCAGCCGGGCGCGAGCATGGGGCTGGCGCTGCCGGATGCGGGGCAGTCCGCGCACCTGGCGACGTCCAAATTCACGCTCAAGGACTTCGTGAACCACCTGGTGCCGCGCTCGTTCGTGGAGGCCATGGCCAACAACGAGATCCTGCAGATCGTGGTGTTCTCGATGTTCTTCGGCATCGCCCTGGCGGGCCTGGGCGAGAAGGCCCGCACGCTGGTGCGCGGCATCGA
>NZ_BAAJYR010000471.1:0-2505 GCF_057546605.1 Acidovorax sp. KPB24-03
CCGAGCGCACCAGCAGCGGATCGCCCGCCAGGTCGCGCAGGCGGCGCAGCGCCGCCGACACGGCCGGCTGGTGCATGCCCAGCCGCACGGCAGCCCGCGATACGCTGCGTTCAGTCAACACGGTGTGCAAGACCCTTATGAGATGGAGGTCTATCTTGTCGAAAAGGGCTTGGTCTCTCATAAGGGTCGGGGCATTCCAGCCATACGCCATCGCGTATGGCACGCCGGGCCTGCCGGTGGCGGAGCGAGGGCGCAGTGAAGAAGGCAAGGGGACATCGCACTGTAGCGCCGAGGCCGCGAGACCGCGAGCCAGGCAACTACCGAGGCGACGTCGCGGGTGGTCAGATCTCGTCGATGGCCGTCGAACGCGCGGCGCCCGGCTGCGGCGCCGGGTCGAGCGAGAAGCGGTCGCCGGTCGTCACATAGAAGCTCGCGCCGAACCGCCCCACCGGGTGGTAGTCCTGCAGCCGCACGCGCCAGCGCTCGGTGTCCACGAGGCCCTCGCGCGCGCCCAGCCACTGCACGCGGCCGATGAAGACGTAGCGGCTGGCCGTTTCCATGGTTTCGTGCAGCACGCATTCGAACGCCACGGGGGCCTCGGCGATGCGCGGCGCGGCCACGCTGCGCGACGGCACCGGCGTGAGGCCGGCATGCACCAGTTCGCTCTCGTGCGGCGGCAGCGCATCGCCGCAGGCATGCATGCGCTGGGCCATGGCCTCGTCGGCGATGTGCACCACGAATTCGCCGGTGCGCAGGATGTTGGCGGCCGTGTCCTTGAGGCGGCCACCCTGCAGCCGGTTGATGCTCACCATCAGCACCGGCGGGTCCTCGCCCAGCATGTTGAACATGCTGAACGGCGCGGCGTTCACCGTGCCGTCCTCCCCGAGGGTGGTGATGAGCGCGATCGGGCGCGGCACGATCAGGCTGGCCATCAGCTTGTAGCGCTCGTAGGCGCCGAGTTGCGAGAAATCGATGTCCATCCGGTGTCCTTGGGGTCTGCGGCCTGCCACCTTGGCGTGGCGCCACGAAGGGACGCAGCATCCGTGCCAGGCGAAGGCAGTCAAAGGTGCCAAAGCAACGGCCGGTGTCCCTGGCATGGCGCGCGGCGCATGGCCGTTATACGCTCGCCGATATGCGCCGCCACCCCCCGGGCCACTACCCTGTCCCGACATGGCGCGCACACTGGCCCCAACGAACGAACCCTGCCCTGCACAACGCATGACCACCTCCCGCCCGCTGCGATTCATCCGCCGGGGCCAGCCCGTGACGCTGGCCCATGTTCCTCCCGACCGCACCCTGCTGGAGGTGCTGCGCGAAGACCTGGGCCACACCGGCACCAAGGAAGGCTGCGGCGAGGGCGACTGCGGCGCCTGCACCGTGGTGCTGGGCGAGGCCGTGGACGGCCGCGTGCGCTACCGGGCCGTGAACAGCTGCATCCGCCTGGCCCACTCCATCGACGGCATGGCGCTGTGGACGGTGGAGGACCTGGACCAGGACCCGCTGCTCCAGCCCGCGCCGCCCGCCACCCCGCCCTCCAGCGGCGCCCCCTCCAGCGCGCCGGGCCTGCACCCCGCCCAGGAAGCCATGGTGCAGTGCCACGGCTCGCAGTGCGGCTTCTGCACGCCGGGCTTCGTGATGAGCCTGTTCGGCATGTACCAGAACCACGTGTGCCAGGGCCGCCCGGTCACGCGCGAGCAGGCCGTGCACGACCTGTCGGGCAACCTGTGCCGCTGCACCGGCTACCGCCCCATCCTGGACGCGGCCGAGCGGATGGCCGCCCTGCCCCGCATGCAGGTGGACGAAGCGCAACTGCTGCCGCAGCTGGCCTCCCTGGCGAAACCGGCGCCCACGCCCGACGACGCGTACCTGGCCCCGGCCACGCTGGCCGAACTGCTGGCCGCACGCGCCGCGCACCCCACCGCCCAGGTGGTGGCCGGCGCCACCGACGTAGGCCTGTGGATCACCAAGCAGCACCGCCAGTTCGCGCAGATGCTCGACGTCACGCGGGCGCAGGAGCTGCGCCGCATGGGCACGCAGGGCGGGCGGCTGTCCATCGGCGCGGCCGTGCCGCTGGCCGACGCGTTCGATGCGCTGCAGGCCCACTGGCCCATGCTGCACCGCTTCGCCGCGCGCTTCGCCGGGCTGCCCGTGCGCAACTCCGGCACGCTGGGCGGCAACGTGGCCAACGGCTCGCCGATCGGCGACTCCATGCCCCTGCTGATCGCGCTGGGCGCCAGCGTGGTGCTGGCCAGCCTGCGCGGCGAACGCACATTGGCGCTGGAAGACCTGTACACCGGCTACCGCCAGAACGTGATGGCGCCGGATGAGCTGCTCGTGCGCATCGAGGTGCCGCTGCCCGCGCCGGGCGAATCGCTGGCGGCCTACAAGGTGTCCAAGCGCTTGGACGACGACATCTCCGCCGTGTGCCTGGTGCTGAACCTCGACATCGCCGACGGCCGGGTGCGGCGCGCCCGCATCGGCGCGGGCGGGGTCGCCGCCACGCCC
>NZ_BAAJYR010000472.1:0-2489 GCF_057546605.1 Acidovorax sp. KPB24-03
GCACAATAAGTACTAGGGCATATCGCTACAAAAACAATAGCAAACTACCGCAGCGCGTAACCCACGGCGATGCCGGCGAACAGCGTGAACCCGATCCAGTGGTTCTCGCGGAAGGCCCGAAAGCACCCTTCGCGCGTGCGGTGGCGGATCAGCGCGAAGTGCCACGCCACCTGGGCCAGCACGGCGCCGATCGCAAGGTAGAACGCCGCGCCCAGCCCCAGCGGCGCCAGCGAAACGCCCCAGAACGCCACCAGCAGCAGGTAGAACGCCAGGATGGCCGCCACGTCGAAGCGGCCCAGGGTGATGGCCGACGTCTTCATGCCGATCTTCAGGTCGTCGTCGCGGTCCACCATGGCGTATTCGGTGTCGTAGGCCAGCACCCAGAACAGGTTGCCCAGCACCAGCCACAGCGCCAGCCACGGCACCTCGCCGCGCACGGCGGTGAACGCCATCGGAATGCCCATGCTGAAGGCCACGCCCAGCACCGCCTGCGGCATGGAAAAGAACCGCTTGGTGAACGGGTACAGCACCGTGACCGCCAGCGCCGGCACCGACCAGGCGATGGTGATGGCATTGGTGGTGAGCACCAGCGCGAAGGCCACGAGCGCCAGCACCGCGCCCACGGCCAGCGCCTCACGCGGGGAGACGGCGCCGCTGGTCACCGGCCGCTGCGCCGTGCGCTTGACGTGCCGGTCGAACCGGCGGTCGGCCACGTCGTTCACGCAGCAGCCCGCGCTGCGGATCAGGATGGTGCCCAGCGTGAACACGGCCAGCAGGTGCCAGCCGGGGAATCCGCCTGCCGCGACCCACAGCGCCGACAGCGTGGGCCACAGCAGCAGCAGCCAGCCGGCCGGGCGGCTCCAGCGGATCAGGTCGAGGTAGAGCGACAGGCGCGACGGCGTGGGGGCGGAAAGCTGCATGGCGCGGACAAAGGAGAGGAAAAAAAGAGAGAAAGAGAGGCGACCCGGGAAACGAAAACGCCCGCACGGGTGGGCGGGCGCTGGCTGGGCAGGGCCGTGCAAGGCCCGGCCGGCTTACTCCTCCAGGAGCGAGCGCAGCATCCAGGCGGTCTGCTCGTGCACCGCCAGGCGCTGGGTCAGCAGATCGGCCGTGGGTTCGTCGCTGGCCTTGTCGGCCACCGGGAACAGCTCGCGCGCCGTGCGTGCGACGGCCTCGTGGCCTTCGACCAGGATGCGCACCATCTCCAGCGCGTGGGGCGGCTCGGTGGGCGCGTCGGGCAGCGAGGTGAGCTTGCCGAACTGAGCGTACGAGCCCGGCGCCGCATGGCCCAGCGAGCGGATGCGCTCGGCCACCGGGTCCACCGCGTTCCACAGCTCGGTGTACTGCCCCATGAACATGGTGTGCAGCGTGTTGAACATCGGGCCCGTCACGTTCCAGTGGAAATTGTGGGTGGTGAGGTACAGCGTGTAGGTGTCGGCCAGCAGGCGCGACAGGCCTTGCGCGATGGCCGCGCGGTCCTTGTCGCTGATGCCGATGTTGATGCGCGGTGCGCCGCTGGCGCCGGCGCGGGCAAGGGGGGTCTTGGGGGTCTTGGCCATGGAGAACTCCTTCGGGTGCTGAACTGAACGATGCGTTGCGTTGCCGCTGCCATCTTGCCGGCCCGGGCGGGCCCCCGCCGCTGCCGGGGAGGCGTGGCGCCCGGGCGCCTGAAACACTTTAGCGCATGCAGGGCGGCCAGCGGCCGCCCGGGGTCACTGCATCTGCGGCAGGTTGCCGATGCGCACCAGCATCTCGGTGAACATCTGCATGTCGGCGTCGAGGTCGGCCACTTCCTTGAATTCCTTCGCGTTGTGGGCCGTGTACTTCTTGCCCGGCATCGCGGGGCCGAAGTTGATCGCGTTGGGCATCAGCTTGGCCGTGGTGCTGCCGGCCGTGGGCACGGGCTTGGCCTCCAGGCCCGTGGTGTCGCCGAAGGTGTTGAGCAGCGTAGAAAGCCACGCGCCCTTGGGGTCGCGCGCCATCCACTCGCCCTGGCTGTGGTCCACCTCGACCGCCACGCCGGCCTGCGCGCCCCACGCCTGGATGCGCGCGGCGGTGGCCTTCGTCAGCACGTCGGCCGTGCTGCCGCGCGGCATGCGCACGTTCACCAGCACATCGACCTTGCCGTCCTTCTCGCGCACCAGGTTGGGCGACATGGTGAGCGGGCCCATGAAGTCGTCGCTGTACGCCAGGCCCATCGTGCGGCCCAGGTAGTCGGTGCCGTACAGGTCGGCGATGTAGCGCACCGCGCCCGCATAGCCGTTGGCCGCCAGCGGCACGCCGGACTCCTGCAGGAACAGCGCCAGGCGCGGCAGCGGGTTCACGCCCTCTTCGGGGCGCGAGCCGTGGGCCGACGTGCCCGTGACCTTGACCGTCAGCGCGGCGCCGTCCTGGACGATGTCGATGGCGAAGGGGCCGCCCTGGCCCGCGTACTTGGCGATGAAGGCCTCGCGGGCCGCGCCCAGGCGCTGCGCTGCGGCGGCCAGATC
>NZ_BAAJYR010000473.1:0-2479 GCF_057546605.1 Acidovorax sp. KPB24-03
GCTGCCGCTGACGGCGACGTAATTGCGCTTGAGCGTGGCCGTGCCCGCCGCTGTGACGCTGCCATAGAACGCCTGCACGCGGTTGCCGTTGGCGTCCCACGCGTAGCCGCTGGTGTTGGCGCCCAGGGTGTCGCTCAGCGCGCTGCCCGTGGGTAGCGTGAGGCCGGCCGGCGCGCTGTGGGCGCTGGCGGTGAGCCGGCCCGTGGCGTCGTAGGTGTTGGCGCTGGTGATCACGGCCTGCTGCGCCCCCGTGGCGCCGCGCAGGGCGTGACGCTGCTGCACCTGGGCCAGGCGCCCGGCGCTGTCCCAGGTCAGTTGCGGCAGCAGCCGGCTGGCGGACAACTGGCCCGCCAGGGTGTAGCTGCGCTGCTCGGTCAGGCCGGGCGCGGGTCCGGCCGAACTCTCCCGCGTGACGTTGCCCCGGACGTCGTTGGCATACGTGGTGGCCACGCCGGCGAAGTCCTGGGCACCCTGCACGGCGCCCATGACTTCGTAGGACAGCGAGGCCACATTGCCCAGGGCCTGCAATGCGATGAAGACGGCCCAGACGACCCTCATGAACCTCCTCCCGTTTGATGTGAGGCCTGACATCAGGTCAAACAGGCCTTACGCCCTAGTAAATCATGGTCATGACGCTATTAAATATATAGCAATCAAGACGTACAACGGCCAGGGTTGGATGTCAGGGTGTTGCATCGGCTCGCATGAGATCTCCCACGCAAGGCTTGAGAAATAAGCAGCAGTTACTTATTTTCAAAATCCTTAATCAGTCCCTCAAAACCAATGAGCGACTCTTCAATAGAAACCTTGCCTGCTTCGGTCAAATCATTGCCACCATTAATTGCCGCTGCGTTTATCTGCTCCATGGATAAAATGACGGGAAAAACCGCATTTCGCCACAATTCATTTTCAAAAACACCCCCAACCCCCTCAATCCGATGAATAAGCGAGTTTAAATCAAGTGTTCCATCACGATATTCATTGATGGCTTGCCGCAGCACGAAGGCTTGACGCGAGAAAAAATCGCTCATACAACCTGATTATTCAGGGATAAATTTAATTACCTACCCATTTCCACCAGCGACAATAACCACGCCGTTGCCCGCCATATGCACTGTCGTTCTATGCCATGCCGATGATGCCATTAAAAATAGCAAAAAACGTTGCAACGAAATTTTCGGCGGCGGGCAGGACATGGATTCAAGGGGTTGCATTGGCTCATCATGGCGACTTACTCCGACTAAAGAAGTTGGAACCAATGCAACCACTTAGTTCATGAATCAATACAGAGTCGGAAATACAGTTCTGTATGCCCTGCTCAGCAGCAACAGTATTCCATTACCTAAGTCTAGACCCATCGGGATTGATGGCCTCCTCATCCTTTCTAGTTGGATAATAAATCATCTTTTGATTAAGTTCGTAGAATATCAATCCATGAATGCCTTGCACCTCTAATTTTTTTAACCCGGCGTTGCCAAATATTATTAAATACTTCATCAAGCACCTTCGCATCACCAGTCGCGTATATCTCATCGATGAAAGCAATATCGACGCCACCAGGAAATAACAACAAAAATTCCTCATCGGTTGCTGAAAAAATGTCATATACGCAATTTTGCGCACCGTCAATAATTTGAATATTTTTCATAATCAGCGACTTGGTTTCACGTTTCTATAATCGCCACCTGGAGTCTGTACATCCCAATGGGGACCGCTGTGAGACCTACCTCCTGACCCAGTAGGACACCACACATCCCCTTTAGCATCTTCCCAGCCGTGGCTAGAACCGCCTTTGCCTGGATTTGGATTGGGCACCCAGTTATCGCCCCCTTTAGGACTTCTAAATCCATCTGCCTCTGTCGGTTTGCCCGGCGCCTTGGGCCCATTTGGGTCATATGCATTCTTAGGCGGTTTCGCAAACATGCGATCCAACCCATAACCCAATGCGCCAAGAGCAGTTCCAACCGCGATGTCAGTACCCGTGATGATCGCCGGAATAAATGGGATGACGACTGCAAACTCGCCGGTCGGATCGGCATAGCTAAGTGGATTTCCTCCCACATACAAGAACCGATTCCATCCCCCCTCCAGCCCAATCGGATCGGCCTGGATGTACCGCCCTCCCTCCCGGTCGTAATACCGGTTCAGGTTGTACGCCAGTCCCGTCTCTTCATCCCACACCTGCCCCGGATACCGCAGATCGAACTTCACCGCTTCGCTATAGCTGGTGGCACCTTGCCCACTCTGCGCATAGCCCGTCGCCCCGGTCGTCGGGTTGGCCTCTCCGAACCCCGTGATCAGCCATTGCCACACCACCTGGCCCTGCGTGTTGGTCAGGCGCCGTGGCGTGTTCAGGTGGTCCGCATCGATGGCATACAGCCTGCCGTTGATCTGCGCCGCCACCGGCATCGGCCCGCTGGCCGTGGGCAGGTAGATGACCTCCGTGCTATCCATCTCGCCCGCCGGCGCGGCGCTGTTG
>NZ_BAAJYR010000474.1:0-2462 GCF_057546605.1 Acidovorax sp. KPB24-03
CGCGCAGGCCGGTGCCGTGGCGGCCGCGGCCATCTTAGGGGCGCCCAGGCACAGCAGGGCGGGGGCCGCCAGCGCCAGCAGGGCGCGTCGGGCGCAAGGGGGTCGTCGCATGGAAATCTCCCTCTCTTGTTCGATGGATCGGTGTGTCGCGCCCCCCGGGCGGGGGGCGGCTCCATTCTTGGAGAAAGCGCGGGCCCCGGGCCGCCGCAGCGCCTGAAGCCTTCTGAATCGTTCTGGGGTGGCGGTGCCGGCCCAGGGTGCCGTGTGCAAGGCGTTACCTGCGGTCACAGCTCCTTGGAATCCTTGGCCTGGCCTGTCATGTTTGCTATTGAAATAATAGCTTCCAAGGCATGTTTCACTAGGGCGTGAGGCCTGAAAGGCTGGCAATCGATCTATACTCCCGCCCGTTGGTGCTCGCGCGGTCATTGCGACCGCGCAGTTAAACGGGAACCAGGGAGGGCGCGTCCGGCACGGACCGCGCCCCAACCTGGGCTGCCCCCGCAACGGTAAGCGAAAGAAGGCCTCGCCTTCACCCCGTGGAATCGTGCCCACTGGATGCCTCGGCATCTGGGAAGGGCCCACGGGTTTTCGCCAGCCCGGAGACCGGCCGACAGGGGGCCGCGCGCCCCAAGGCACAGGCCTTGGAGCGCGCGGCCCATTTCACGGAACCTGCGGGGAGGCAGGGGTCCGGGCGAATGCATTCCTGTGGTCCCCATGCAAATCTTCTCTGTGCTGGCGCGTGCGCCAGCTCCGCGGCCATGACGCCGGGCACCGTCTGGTTCGTCGGCGCCGGGCCGGGCGATCCCGAGCTCATCACCGTCAAGGGCCGCGCGCTCATCGAGCGCGCCGGTGCCATCCTGTTCGCGGGCTCGCTCGTCAACGAGGCGGCCACGCGCTGGGCGCCGCCCGGCTGCACCATCGCCGACAGCAAGGACATGACGCTGCCGCAGATGGCCGCGTGGCTCATCCTGCAGGCGCAAAAGCACGACACCGTGATCCGCCTGCAGACGGGCGATCCGGCCCTGTACGGCGCGCTGATCGAGGTGGTGCAGCCGCTGGACGCCGCGGGCGTGCCGCTGCGCGTGGTGCCGGGGGTGTCCTCGGCCATGGCCTCGGCCGCGGCGGCGGTGGAGAGCTTCACCCTGCCCGAGGTCACGCAGAGCGTGATCTTCACCCGCGTGGAGGGCCGCACGCCCATGCCGCCGGGCGAGTCGCTGGCCGAGCTGGGCCGCCACCACTGCACGCTGTGCATCTTTCTGTCGATCACGCTGCTGCACAAGGTGCAGGCCGGGCTGCGCGAGGCCGGCTGGGCCGAGGACGCGCCCCTGCTCGTGGTGCACAAGGCGAGTTGGCCGGGCGAGGAACTGATCGTGCGCGGCACGCTCGCCGACATCCGCGACCGCTGCCGCGAGGCCCAGGTGGTGAGCCAGGCCATGGTGATCGCCAGCCCCACGCTGGGCGCCCGCCAGTGGACGGAGCTGGCCAAGTCCAAGCTGTACGACCCCACCTTCACGCACCGCTTTCGCCGGGCGAGCGAGCCCGCCCGCCCCACCCAACCCCCTCTGGAACGTGCCCCATGAACACCACCATCCTGCTGATCGGCCATGGCTCGCGCGAGCCCGAGGGCAACGACGAGATCCACGCCTTCGTGGCGCAATGGCGCGCGCGCCAGCCGGCCTGGCGCATCGAGGTGTGCTTCATCGAGTTCGCGCCGCCCGGCTTGCACGACGGCCTGCTGCAGGCCGCGCAGGGCAGCCAGCGCGTGCTGGTGCTGCCGCTCATCCTCAACGCGGCGGGCCACGTGAAGATGGAGATCCCCGAGGCCATCGAACATGCGCGCGCGCACTGCCCCGGCGTGGCGTTTCTCTACGGCCCGCACCTCACGGCGTGCGAGCCCATCCTGGCCATCCTGCAGCGCCAGCTGCGCCAGTGCATGAACGCGCTGGACATGCCCGACCCCACCACCACCGGCGTGGTGCTGCTGGGCCGGGGATCGTCCGACCGGCAGGCCAACGGCGACGTCGCCAAGATGGCGCGCTGGCTGCAGGAAGACGGCCACCATGAGCTGGTCGAGATCGCCTTCACCGGCATCACCTGGCCGCGCCTGGAGCGCGTGGTGCAGCGCCAGGTGCTGCTGGGCATGAAGCAGATCGTGGTGCTGCCGTACTACCTGTACACCGGCACGCTGATGCAGCGCATCGGCCGGCAGGTGGCGCACCTGCGCGCGCAGTACCCGCAGGTGCGCTTCGCGCAGTCGCCGCACTTCGGCCTGGAGCGCGAGATCTTTGAGTTGCTGGAGGGCCGCGTGGCCGACCTGCTGGAGGGCACCCCGGGCAGCCTGCTGCCCTGCGACGGCTGCAAGTACCGCGAGATCGCGCACGACCTGGGGCACGGCCACAGCCACGAACACACGCATGCTCCGGCGGCCGCGCCCGCGCCGACCCCCGAGGCGGCGGTGGCCC
>NZ_BAAJYR010000475.1:0-2442 GCF_057546605.1 Acidovorax sp. KPB24-03
TGCGCCTGGCGGCGGGCGGCGCGCAGGTCGAGGTAGTTGCGCACCACATCGGCCACGACCGCCACCCGAACGCCCTGGGCATCGGCCCCGGCCGCATCCAGTTCGGCTTCGCCGGCCTGGCGCGTGCTTTCGCCGGCGCCGAAGAGGCCCAGCTCCCACACCATGTCCAGGCTGGCGTGAAAGTAGGTGTCCGTGGCCGAAATGTCCTGCAGCGAACGGGCGCTGGCGCCCAGCGACGGCCGGAACTGCAGGGCCGCGCGGCCCGATTGCAGCCGGGCCTCGCGCAGCCGGCTGGCGGCCTGCGCCAGGTCGAGGTTGCTGGCCAGCGCTTCCTGCACGAGGGCATCCAGCGCAGGGTCGTTGAAGGCCTTCCACCAGGACCGCAGGTCGGCTGCCGTCGCACCGGCGGGCGCCGGCTGGCTCCAGGCCGCTGGCACCGGGGCCACGCCCTGCACCGAGGGGGCATCGGCCCCCCCGAGCGCGGCGCACCCGGCCACCAGGACGGACAGCGCGGCGCACGGCAGGAGGCGAAGGGATCGGTTCACGCGGACAGGACCTGGAGGGGGAAGGGCATGCGGGGAGGGTTTTCAGCGGGCATTGGGCCCGCCAAAATTCGCGCAGCCGTGAATACCGTGTGGAGAAAACGTGGAGACGCGCCGGGGCCGGTGCGGAGGGCGGCCCATGGATAATCGGCCGGCGATGTGCCGCCCTCGGACCCTCCCCGGGCCCCGTGGCCGCCGCCCTAGCCCCTGCTGCCATGAACAGTCCTGCCCCCCTGCCTGGTCCGCTTGTCCTCGTGGTCGAGGACGAACCCGGGATCGCCAGCATCCTCACGGCCTACCTGCAGCGCGACGGACTGCGGGCGCAGCAGGCCGGCAACGGCCTGGACGCCCTGCGGCTGTTTCGCCAGCTGCGGCCCGACATGGTGCTGCTGGACATCCACCTGCCCGGCATGGACGGCCTGGACGTGCTGCGCGCCATCCGCGAAGAGGGGCAGACCCCGGTCATCATGGTCACCGCGCTGGCGGACGACATCGACAAGCTGCTCGGCCTGCGACTGGGGGCCGACGACTACGTGGTCAAGCCCTTCAGCCCGCCCGAGGTGGTGGCCCGCGTGCGCGCCGTGCTGCGCCGCACGCGGTCGCAGGAAGCGCCCGCCACCACGCCGATCCGCGTGGGCCGGATCGAGATCGACCAGCAGGCCCATGCCGCCCTGGCCTATGGCGAGGACGGGCGTGCCGTGCCGCTGCCGCTCACGTTGACCGAATTCCGGCTGCTGGCCTGCCTGGCGGCGCAGCCCAAGCGCTGCTTCTCGCGCGGCCACCTCATTGAGCATTGCCTGCCCGAGAGCGACGCGCTCGACCGGGTGATCGACTCCCACCTGTCCAAGCTGCGGCGCAAGCTGCAGCAGGCCGGGCAGGGCGAGCTGATCGAGACGGTGCGCGGCATCGGCTATCGCCTGTGGCCCGGCGAGTCCGCCGAGGGCTGACCCGAGCCGCCGCGCCATGCAAGGCTCCATCCTCGATCGCATCTGGGTCCGCTTCGGGCTGTACATCGCCGGGACGCTGCTCGCCACCATGGGCCTGCTGGCGGCCAGCGTGGTCGTGTTCTCCGAAATGCAGTACCGCGATTTCTACCGCAGCCTGCCCGCCACCGTGCAGCACGAACTGGACGAGCTCAACGACCACGACCAGGAGGACAGCCCCCAGGCGATGGCGATCTACGGACAGTACTGGCGCGGCGACCTGCTGTTCGGCGAGAAGTGGTCGCTGGTCGTCGGGCTGGTGGTGTGCCTGCCTTTCGGGCTGGCAGTGGGGTTCTGGGTGTCGCGCCTGGTCACGCAGCCCGTGGCCTCGATGGCCGAGGCCGCCACGCGCGTGGCCATGGGCGACTTCACCGTGCGGGCGCAGCCGGGCCGCTACAAGGGCGAGATGGCCGAGATGGTGGGCCACTTCAACCAGATGACCGATGCGCTGGAGGACATGGCGCGCGAGCGCCGCGCCACCGCCGCCTCCATCTCGCACGAGTTGCGCACGCCGCTGACCGTGCTGCGCGCCCGCCTGCATGCGATCTGCGACGGCGTCATCGAGGCCGACGCCGCCGAGTCGCGCGCCCTGCTGGAGCAGGTCGAGTACCTCGGGCGCCTGGTCGGTGATCTGCACACCCTGTCGATGGCCGAAGCCGGCCAGCTGTCGCTCAAGATGGCGCCGCAGGACCTGGCGGAACTGGTGCGCGAGGCGCTGGCCAGCCATGCCAGCCGCATCGCCGAACATGGCGTGGCGCTCGATTTGCAGGTGCCGCAGGCGCCACGCGCGGCGCTGGTGAATGCCGACCCCGACCGCCTGCGGCAGGTGCTCTTCAACCTGGTCGAAAACGCGCTGCGCCACGCGGGCGACGGCGGCTGGCTGGGCGTGGCGGTCGAGGTGACGGCTGCCGGCGTGG
>NZ_BAAJYR010000476.1:0-2433 GCF_057546605.1 Acidovorax sp. KPB24-03
CGCAGCTCGGGCCAGGACAGCTCGCGGTGCAGGCCGCGCTCGTTGCGGCTCACCACGCCGGCAGGCCCGCGGCGTGCGCCGGGTCCACATGGCGCAGCACCTGGCGCGCGTAGTTGACCTGCGCCCCGGGAAACCACACGGCCCCCGGCATGGCATTGCGTGCCAGCACGGCCGTGTGCGGGGTGGGCGACTGCAGATCGAAGTAGTCCCAGATGCTCTGCCAGAACGCATCGAGGTCGGTGACGGACCAGCGCCAGAGCGCGTCGTAGTCCGCGAAGGCCAGTCCGTGGCGGGCCTGCAGCCAGTCCTGGTACAGGCGGATCTGGGGAACGAACGGGGGGGTGTTTTTTTGTCTCCATGGCGCCGCAGCGTAGCGTGCGCCACCGCCGCTGTCACCGGGCGGGCGTCCCCGAATGGACAAAGCCGCCGGCCGGGTGCGGCGGGCGGCTTTGCGAAGGGGGCGGCAGCGGGGCCCTGCCCGCCGGGCCCCCGGGGTCAGTCGGTCAGCTCGTGCACGCCGGTGATGGCGTAGCCCTTTTCCTCGATCTGCGCGGCCGGCTGCGCGATGCCGTAATCGTCCCAGTGGTCGGCGTTCTCGTCCATCTCCTGGCCGCGGGCTTCGGTGTCCCAGTCCACGTTGATCGCCTCCTGCGGGATGGGGCGCCCTTCGGGCACGGCGAGGTGGGAGAACTTGCCATCGGCTTCGGCTCGGCGATAGATGTCTACGCGCATGTGGGAGTCCTTTTCGGAAATGAGACGCAAAGGCTGTCCACTCTATCGAGCGGGGTTCTGGCGGGGCGTAGGAAAACACCTCTCGCGGGAGGGTGGCACCGGAAGGCGCCCCACCCCCACGCCCTGCAAAAACCAAAAAAGGCGGCCGGGCCTTCGCCCGCCGCCTTTCTGGTTTGGCTGCCTTGACTGGCTGCCTCAGGCTGGCCGATTACTTCGCCGAGGCCAGGTCGCGCATGCGGTCCGCACGGCCGCCCGCGTCCGGGTGGGTGGACAGCATGGCATCCATGCCGCCGCTCTTGCCGCTCAGCGAGGCGATCTTGCGGAAGGCCGACTCCATGGCCTGCACCTTGTACTTGTGCTTCTTCATGAAGGCCAGGCCGTAGTCGTCGGCCTGGGTTTCCTGGCTTTGCGAGAACTGGCTGTTGACCAGCTTCTCGCCCAGGGCGCCCAGGTCGGAGTCGGCCAGGCGGCCCACGCCGCCCGCGGCGGACGCGGCCTTGCGGCCGGCGGAAGCCATGTAGGCCGTGCGCATGGCCGATAGCGAGTGCTGCAGCTTCACGTGGCCGATTTCGTGGCCGATCACGCCCAGCAGTTCCTGGTCATTCATCATGTCCATGAGGCCGCTGTACACGCGGATGGAGCCGTCGGCCGTGGCGTTGGCGTTCACGTCCTTGCTCAGGTACACCTTGAAGTTCAGCTTCATGCCGTCTTCGTTCACGTGCTTCTTGGTCAGGCGCGCCAGGCGCTGCGCGTACTTGTTGTTGGCCGGGGCGGCGTTCTCGGTGCGGTCTTCGTAGTTGCGGTACTGCAGCGAGACGGTCTTGAGTTCTTCGTCGGACACGGTCACGGCCTTGAACACGTCCAGCGCGGCGCCCGCCTTGTTCTCGGTGCTGCTGGAGTTGGAACCGCCGGCGCTGGCCGCGCCCAGCACGCTGGAGATGGCCGAGGTGCCGGAACCGCTCTTGCTGCCATCGCCCGTGGTGGCGCAGCCGGACAGCAGCAGGGCGAGCGCGACGGCGCTCAGTGAGAACTTCTTCATAGAAACACTTTCGTTGAGGTCTGGAAACAAGCGCCAATGGGGCGACGGATGTGGTGCTCGGGAGGCTCTGCGGCCCCTTGGCGGTCATGGGGTGGACCGGGCAGGCGGAAATTGTTTCACGGGCCTTTGAAATGCCATACGGTGTGCCGCCGCGAATGCATCGAGTTGTATCCACGGCCTGGCCACCGCTTCCGCCGCTTTACAAAGTAACGAAACGCCGTGGCGCCATAGGATGAACCACCCCGTACACAACCTTTTGTTTCAATAAAGACGCCATCAACGGGGAACGAAACGGCGCTCCGCTACACCGCGACCTCGAAGAGCCGGCCCGACAGCGGCGCCTTGGCCAGCACGTCCAGCGGCACCGGCTGGCGCGCCGTGGTGATGAACAGCCGCCGCCCGTCGGCCCCGCCCAGTTCCACGTCGGTGGGACAGGGCACCGGCAGCGCGACGACGCGGTCCAGGCTGCCGTCGGGCAGGAAACGCACCACGCTCCAGCCATCGCGCAGGGCCGTCCACACCCCGCCCTCCGCATCCAGCGCCAGGCCGCTCACCCGGCCCGAGCCCTTGGGCACGGAGACGAGGCGGCGCACGGCGCCGGTCTCGGGCTGCAGCGACAGGATGGCGCCCGTGTCCGGCACGGCGGCCCAGAGGTGCCGTCC
>NZ_BAAJYR010000477.1:0-2431 GCF_057546605.1 Acidovorax sp. KPB24-03
CACCTCGCGCTGGAAGGCGACGGACGGCACTGGTACGCCACCATCGTCTCGGCCGAGTTCGAGGGCAAGCGTGCCATCCAGCGCCACCAGCGCGTCTATGCCACGCTGGGCACCCGCATGCAGACCGACGAGGTGCATGCGCTGTCCATGAAGACCTTCACGCCCGCCGAGTGGGCCGCGCAGGACGCCTGACGGCCTGCGGTTGGTTGCCCACTTTTTGATAGCTATATGCCCTAGTGTTGATTGCACTGGAAGCCTTTTTCATCCTTAACCCTCTCGTTCACTGCCCTCCTGTGGCCGTTCGCCATGAGTGACCCTTCCTCCGTTCCCTTTTTCACCGCCCGCGTCGGCGACGACGGCATCCAGTGCGATGCCTGGCCCGAGCAGCCCTTGCTGCTGTCGCTGGAGCAAGGCGGCATCGACTGGCCCAGTTCGTGCCGCAACGGCACCTGCCGCACCTGCATCGGCCTGCTGGCCGAAGGCGAGGTGCGCTACGCCATCGAATGGCCCGGCCTGTCGGCCGAGGAGCGTGCCGAGGGCTGCGTGCTGCCCTGCGTGGCCTACCCGGTGGGCGACGTGCGGCTGGAAGCGCCCGGCATCTGAAGCCGGCTGAAATGATCTGAACCCGTGCCCGCCCCGCGCTCCCATGGGGCGGGCACCCTTGCTGCGGCGCGCGTTCATCGCCCAGAATCTCCCGGACACGCATCGCCACGGGAGGGAGGACACCATGAACGCCAAAAACACGCCGGCCGCACCGGCCGCCCATGCCAACGCCACGGCACCGGACGCCGCCGACCGCGCGCCCACACGCGAGGCCATCCTGGCCGAATGCATCGCCGCGGACGAGCAATGGGCCGCGCAGCCGGGCCGCAACCTCGTGCTGCTGTTCGACGGCACCGGCAACATCCTGGGCAACCAGCAGGACACCAACGTGGTGAAGCTGCTGCGCATGCTTGGCAAGGGCCGGGACGCATCGGGCAGCGAGCCCACGCAACTGGTCTATTACGACCCCGGCGTGGGCACCACCAATGAATTCCCGGCGGACGGCATCCTGTCCAAGGCCAGGAACCAGCTGCGGCAACTGGCCGGGCTGGCGCTGGGCAGCGGCGTGTTCCCCAACATCGCCGAGGCCTACAAGTTCCTCGTGCACACCTATCGGCCGGGCGACCGCATCTACCTGTTCGGCTTCTCGCGTGGCGCGTTCACCGCGCGGGCGGTGGCCGGCATGATCAACATGTACGGCCTCATCCACACCGAGGGCCTGCCGCTCATCGAAACCCTGGTGCGCACCTATTTCGCCCCGAGCGGCCAGAAGAACCAGGCCGGCACCAGGAGCCGCGAGGCCTTCGCGCGCGACGTGATCGACAATTTCTCGCTGGGCCGCACGCCGCTCGTGCACTTCGTGGGCGTGTGGGACACGGTGGAGGCCATCGGCAGCGGGCTGCTGGGCGGCATCAAGATCACCAACTCCACCGAGTTCGCCCGCAAGCGGTTCGCCAACGTGCGCCATGCCATGTCGCTGTACGAATCGCGCAGCAAGTACTCGCCCCGGCGCTATGCCGACCCGCACTTCACCGAGCGTGAGCGCCCATGGCGCAGCTACGACCAGCGCTGGTTCCGCGGCGTGCACAGCGACGTGGGCGGCTCGTACGCGCGCGACGGGCTGTCCAACCTCACGCTGAAATGGATGGTGGACGAGGCCTTCGCCAAGGGCCTGCGCGTGGACCGGGGCCAGCTGCAGCCCGGCGACCCGCTCACGGCCATGCACGACCAGGCCTACGACTGCCCCTACTGGGTCTGGACCGGCCTCAATGCACGCGAGCGCTTTCCGAGCGACTTCATCGATCCCACCGCCCGCCCGGTGGACGGCGCCGTGCCCGCCAACACCGTGCCGCGCACGCAGCCCTGGCGCTGGCTGGGCGTGGCGCTGGCGGTCGTCACCGCCGTGCTGTTCGCCATCACGTTCCAGTTCGGGCAGGCCGCCTGCGACCTGCAGTCGGCGCCGGGGTGGGTGCAGGGCCTGCCCTCGGGCTTTCAGGTGACGGCGCACTGGCACGCCGGCTGGGGCGTGGTCTGCGGCGGCACCGACAGCGTGCGCCGCGCCATCGCCTGGGACTGGGCCCTGCTTGCCAGCTACGCCCTGTGGCTGGCCTATCCGGTGGCCTGGGCCCTGCGGCGGCTGGTCGCGCGGGCCGTGCCGCCGGGCTGGGCCCTGGGCTGGCTCTACCGCCATGCCCACTGGACGATGCTGGCCCTGGTGCTGTCGGACATGGTGGAAAACTACGCCACGCTGCACATGCACCACCCGCACTGGCCCACGGTGCTGACGGTGGCCAGCGGCCTCAAACTGCTGTCCCTGCTGCTGCTGGCGTGGGTGATGGTGGCCGGTGCCCTGGCCGGGCGCGAGGGCGGCCGGCCGCGGCCCGCCTCG
>NZ_BAAJYR010000478.1:0-2424 GCF_057546605.1 Acidovorax sp. KPB24-03
GACGCTGTTGGAGAGGGTTGCGGCACGCTCGCCGCGCCAGCCCCCCCAGGCCCGTTCGGCAGGCGCCGGCGGCCGCACGGCCGCGCGCGGAGCTTCGGGAATGGCCATCTCCGGCAGCAGGTCCTGCGACGCCGAGCGCACCAGATGGGCCGCCGCATCGAAGACTTCCTTGCACTGCCCGCACCGCACCCACCCATCGGAGATGCGCAACTGGTCCGCGACGACCTTGAAGGTCGTGCCGCAGGCGGGGCAGCGTGTGATCTGGCTCATCGGCTCGGGATTGTAGGTGGGCGCCATGCCCGCCCGAAGGGCGGCACGGCCCTGCCCATCAACGCGCGGCCACCATCAGGATCCAGCCCTCCTGCGTGTCGGCCACCTCCAGGGGCAGCCACGGCGCATAGGCCTCTTTCAGCTCGTCGGCCTGGCGCTCCAGGATGCCGGCCAGCACCAGATGGCCGCCCGCCGCCACATGCGCGCACAGCAGCGGCGCCAGCACCTTGAGGGGCGTGGCGAGGATGTTGGCCAGCACCGTCTGGTAGGTGCCGCTGGCCTGGTCGGGCAGGCCGGCCTTCAGCGCCACGCCGTTGGCCTCGGCGTTCAGCCGCGTGGACTCCACGGCCGCCGGATCGATGTCCACGGCATCGACATCCGTCGCACCGAACTTGGCGGCGCCGATGGCCAGGATGCCGGAGCCGCAGCCATAGTCGAGCACGCGGCCCAGCGGGTTGCCGCTGGCGCCGTGCGGCGCGCCGTTCGCCGCGATCCACCGCAGGCACATGCGCGTCGTGGGGTGCGTGCCGGTGCCGAATGCCAGTCCGGGATCGAGCCGGATGCTGCGCGTGGCCTGGGCCGGCAGCTCGTGCCAGGTGGGCACGATCCAGAAATCCGGCGTGATGTCCACCGGCGCGAACTGTGATTGCGTGAGGCGCACCCAGTCCTGCTCGGGCACGGTGGCCACGCCCAGCACGCGGCAGCCCTCGAAAAAATCCTGCACCTCCAGCAGGGCCCGCGCCTCCTGCGCTTCGGCTTCGTTCTGGAACAGCGCCACCACCCGGCTGCGCTGCCAGCCGTCCTTGGGCGGCGGCATGCCGGGCTCGCCGAACAGCGCCTGCTCGGCATCGGTCTGCGCGTCGGCATCCTCGACCGACACGCTCAGCGCCTGCAGCGCATCGAGCGCATCGCTCAGGGACTCGACCCGGTCTTCGGGGCACATCAGGCTCAGCTCAAACATGGGAGACCTCCGGGAGAAAACGAAAATGCTGGCACCCGTTGCCAGGTGCCAGCATGCAAAACCACCACGCGCAGCGATCTCAGCGCTTGTGCTGCGACAGCCACTCTTCCAGGTAATGGATGTTGGTGCCGCCCGCCACGAACTTGGCGTCCACCATCAGCTCGCGGTGCAACGGCACGTTGGTGTTGATGCCCTCGATCACGGTCTCGGACAGCGCCGTGCGCATGCGGGCCAGCGCCTGCTCGCGCGTGTCGCCGTGCACGATGATCTTGCCGATCATCGAGTCGTAGTTCGGAGGCACGTAGTAGTTGGTGTAGGCGTGCGAATCCACGCGCACGCCCGGGCCGCCCGGCGCATGCCACATGGTGATGCGGCCTGGCGAGGGGATGAACTTGTACGGGTCCTCGGCGTTCACGCGGCATTCGATGGCATGGCCGCGGATCTCGATCTGGCGCTGGGTGAAGGGCAGCTTCTCGCCGGCGGCGACCATGATCTGCGTCTTCACGATGTCCACGCCCGTGATCCATTCGGTCACCGGGTGCTCTACCTGCACGCGGGTGTTCATCTCGATGAAGTAGAACTCACCGTTTTCATACAGGAACTCGAACGTGCCCGCACCGCGGTAGCCGATCTTCTTGCAGGCGGCCACGCAACGCTCGCCGATCTTCTCGATCAGCTTGCGCGGGATGCCGGGCGCCGGCGCTTCCTCGATCACCTTCTGGTGGCGGCGCTGCATGGAGCAGTCGCGCTCGCCCAGATAGACCGCATTGCGGTGCTTGTCCGCGAGGATCTGGATCTCGATGTGGCGCGGGTTCTGGAGGAACTTCTCCATGTACACGGCCGGATTGCCGAACGCCGCGCCGGCCTCGGCCTTGGTCATCTGCACCGCGTTGACGAGCGCCGCCTCGGTGTGCACCACGCGCATGCCGCGCCCGCCGCCACCGCCCGCGGCTTTGATGATGACGGGATAGCCCACCGCCTTGGCGATGCGGCGGATCTGCACCGGGTCTTCCGGCAGCTCGCCTTCGGAGCCCGGCACGCAGGGCACGCCCGCGCGGATCATGGCCTGCTTGGCCGAGACCTTGTCGCCCATGGTGCGGATCGACTCGGGAGTGGGGCCGATGAACTGGAAGCCGCTCTTTTCCACCCGCTCGGCGAAGTCGGCGTTTTCGGACAGGAAGCCGTAGCCGGGG